>JAEYTV010000215.1 GCA_023433855.1 Pseudomonadota bacterium
CATCCATATAGAGCATCAGCGAGCCTCTTCCTATCGTCGGAGTTCGTCATGTCGCGTGAAATCGAATCCTCGTCACCGATGGAGCGTTTGATCTCGAGGCTCGACTTGGAAAAGCTCGAGGAGGACCTGTTCCGCGGGGTCAGCCCCAGGGTCGGTTGGCAGCGGGTGTTCGGGGGGCAGGTGATTGCACAGGCTCTGATGGCATCGCAGCGCACCGTGCAGAATGATCGGTTCGTTCATTCGTTGCATGCCTATTTCATGCGACCCGGGGATCCGGCCGTGCCGATCCTCTACCAGGTGGAGCGCATCCGTGACGGATCAAGCTTTACAACCCGGCGGGTTGTCGCTGTGCAGCACGGCAAGGCGATTTTCTCCATGTCGGCCTCCTTCCAGGCCGAAGAAGGGGGCTTCGAGCACCAGGTCGAGATGCCGCCCGTTACGCAGCCTGAGGAGTTGATGGGGGAGAACGAGTTCAAGGCGTTGTTCCTTGACCATGCTTCCGAAGCCGTAAAGCGCTACTGGAGCCGGGAGAGACCTATTGAGATCCGACCCACCTCGCTCGTGCACTATCTCAGCAAGGAAAAGCTCGAGCCCCGCCAGGATGTGTGGGTTCGTGCCGTCGGCACCGTACCCGCCGACAGACACTATCAGGCCGCGGTCCTTGCATACCTCTCCGATATGACATTGTTGGATGCCTCTCTCTATCCTCATGGCATGTCTGTATTCGACCCGGAGTTGCAGGCGGCAAGTCTCGATCACGCCATGTGGTTTCACAGACCCGTCAGCTTCGACGACTGGCTGCTATATTCCCAAGACAGCCCAAGCGCCTCCGGAGCACGCGGCATGACGCGCGGGAGCATCTACAGCCGGTCAGGTGACCTGATCGCTTCGGTAGCGCAGGAGGGGCTGATTCGTAAAAGGGCATATGCCTAATATGTAGCCGCTTTTGCAAAGTTGCATATATTATAGTCAGGGCGCTGCTGCTTATTTTACCGGCACCGGAAGCTCAGCGACGAAACCTCTTAATTGCACCGATTTTGGCCCCACCTCGAATCTGGCACGGCCTTTGTATGTACATCAGCAGTCGTTGTCATGATCAGGCAGCGATCATGAGAACGGCACTACGCCGGACAAACAAAGGATGGGAAGCCAGATGAAAATCGTAATGGCCATTATCAAGCCATTCAAGCTGGACGAGGTGCGTGAAGCCCTCACCGCTGTCGGCATCCAGGGCCTGACCGTTACCGAGGTCAAGGGTTACGGACGCCAGAAGGGGCATACGGAAATCTATCGCGGCACGGAATATGCCGTCAGTTTCCTGCCGAAGCTGAAGATCGAGATCGCCGTTCCTACCGACCTCGTCGACAAGGCAGTGGAAGCGATCAGCTCGGCCGCAAAGACCGGCCAGATCGGCGACGGAAAGATCTTTGTCTACTCGATCGAGCAGGCCGTGCGCATTCGCACCGGCGAAACCAATACCGAAGCACTTTAAGCGCGGGCTGACAGGGGAGTTCCGACATTATGCAAGTTACGAAGTTGTCTACACTGGGGCGCTTGAGCGCGGCCGCCGCGGCTCTTCTCGCGCCCGTTGCCGCTTTTGCGCAGGATGCTGCTGCACCAGCGGTCGAGGCTGCCGCGGCGGCGCCGGTACCGGACAAGGGCGATACCGCCTTCATGTTCATCTGCACCCTCCTCGTGCTGTTCATGCTGATGCCCGGCATTGCGCTCTTCTATGGCGGCTTGATGCGCGCCAAGAACATGCTGTCCGTGCTCATGCAGTGCACGGTGGCCGGGTCGGCCATCATGCTCGTCTGGGTGATCTACGGCTATTCGTTCGCCTTCGGGGGCGGGACCTCGGCCTTCTGGGGCGGCACGGCGAAGATGTTCCTTTCCGGCGTCACCATGGATTCGACGGCTAGCACCTTCTCCGACGGTGTTGTCATCCCAGAGTTCATCTTCGTGATGTTCCAGATGACGTTTGCGGCGCTGACGCCAGCACTGATTGTCGGCGCGTTTGCAGAGCGCATCAAGTTCTCGGCCGCCATCCTGTTCTGCCTGCTGTGGGTGACCTTCGTCTACATCCCGAACGCCCACAAGGTCTGGGACGCCAACGGGTTGATCTTCGGCTGGGGCGCGCTTGATTTTGCCGGAGGCACCGTGGTCCACATCAATGCTGGCCTCGCGGGACTGATCGGCGCGATCATGGTCGGCAAGCGCACCGGCTACGGCAAGGACATGATGGCTCCGCATTCCATGACGCTGACGTTGGTCGGTGCCGCCATGCTGTGGATCGGCTGGTTCGGCTTCAACGCCGGTTCGAACCTGGAAGCTTCGGGCGGTGCGATGCTGGCTACCGTCAACACGTTCGTCGCCACGGCGGCTGCCGTACTTTCGTGGTGCGTCGTCGAAGCACTCGCGCGCGGCAAGGCATCCCTGCTCGGCGCAGTCTCGGGCATGATCGCGGGCCTCGTCGCCATCACCCCGGCCGCTGGTATCGCTGGTCCGATGGGTGCGATCGTCATGGGTCTCCTGGTGTCGCCGCTCTGCTACTTCTTCGTCGCGGTGATCAAGAACAAGTTCAACTATGACGACTCGGCCGACGTCTTCGGTATCCACGGGGTTGGCGGCTTCTTTGGCGCGCTCGCAACCGGGATCTTCGCGTCCTCGTCGCTCGGCGGCATCGGCTATGCGGAAGGAGTAACCATGGGCGCGCAGTTCATGACGCAACTCTACGCCGTCATCGTCACGATCCTGTGGTGCGGGATCGGCTCGATCATCCTCTACAAGGTCGTTGATCTGATCGTCGGCTTGCGGGTGACCGTGGAGGCCGAGCGGGAAGGTCTCGATATCGCGAGCCACGGAGAAGCTGCCTATCACACCTGAGATCAAGCGGCGGCCTCTCGCCGTCGCCTTTTCTCAGCCTTACCAAGAAAGTTACGTCGCCCGGGCTTCGGCCCGGGCTTTCGTTTTGTGGTATAAACG
>JAEYTV010000229.1 GCA_023433855.1 Pseudomonadota bacterium
TGACAGAAGAAGGACGGCGAGACATCGGCCGCGGCGAAGCGGATCTTCTGCGCGAAGCCGTTACACACGCCGATCAGCAGCAGCCCGACGGCGAAGAGCCAGAAATTCGACTGAAGAAGGGCTATGGCCGCAATGGCCGCCCCCACTGCCCCAAGGACGGCACCAAGCATGAAGCTCAACTTCCGCCCGAGGCGCTGTGAAGCGATCGCGACAGCGACGGCGCCGCCCGCCATGCCGACGTTGAACCCCGTCAGAGGAGCCGTCGCCAAGGACTTGTCGGCGTCTAGAAGCTGATAGCCGGCAAGGCCGCCAAGCGCGAAGACCAGAGGCGGCGTCGACCCGAGAACCGCCTGAACGGCTGCAAGCAAGGCAACGCTGCGGCGTGCGGCGCGCAAATGCGTTTGAAGACCATCCACCACGCCGTCCATCGTTTCCTCGGCTTATTTCTTGATATCGCTGCGCACCTGTTTGGCGATCCGATCGAGCACCGCATTGACGATGCGGGGTTCTTCTTCTTCGAAAAAGGCCCGCGCGATCTCCACGTATTCGGTCACGATCACGGCAAGGGGCACGTCCTTGCGCTCCAGGAGTTCAAACGTTCCTGCGCGCAGGATGGCGCGCAAGGTGGAATCGAGGCGAGACAGGGGCCAATCCTCCTGGAGGGACGACCGTATCAGGGGATCGATCTTCACCTGATCGCGCACGACCCCCGCAACGATCGAGCGGAACCAGGAAGCATCCGCCTTCAGGTAGGTGTCGCCATCCAGTTCCTGGCCGAGGCGGTGCGCTTCATATTCTGCAACCACTTCCAGGACGCCAGTGCCGCCCACATCCATCTGGTAAAGTGCCTGCACCGCCGCAAGCCTTGCGGCACCGCGCTGATTGGCCGGCCTCACCGGATGTTCACTCTGCTTAGTCATAAAAATCAACCACCGTTCAGCTTTTCACGCAGCGCAATCATCGAAAGCGCCGCACGCGCGGCAAAGCCCCCTTTGTCCTTGTCCGAGCGACGAACCCTCGCCCAAGCCTGTTCGTCGTTTTCCACGGTCAGGATACCGTTTCCAACAGCCAGTGACTCCGACACGGCCAGGTCCATAAGGGCGCGAGACGACTCGTTTGCCACAATGTCGAAGTGGTAGGTCTCGCCGCGGATGACCATGCCCAGTGCCACGAAGCCGTCATAGTCGGTTCCGCCCTCCTCCGCACCATCCAGTGCCATCGCGATCGCCGCCGGGATCTCCAGGGCTCCGGGCACCGTGACGATGTCGTAAGTCGCTCCGGCCTCCTTCAGCGCGTGGGTCGCACCGTCCAGCAGGGCATCGGCCATGTCGTCGTAGAAGCGCGCCTCGACGACCAGAATGTGGGGTGCGTGTTGACGCGACATCTTTCACCTTCCTCGATCGACCCGCCACTCGGCGTGGGACCTATTCCATATGGGGCTCGGGCAGGCCGCGGTCAAAACACGCCGGGATGCGAATGGCAAGCTCTTTTCGCTGAACGCAGGGGTGCGTCTGCGGAATAGCTGCCCCCGCGGCACCCAATGGCGAGCGTTCCCGCACCCATGCCAGGGTCGCCTTGGAGATTGGGACAGCCAATGACCAGGCGATCGGTTGCCAGAGGTCAGGGCTTTGCCGGAAACTCGGCCAGACGGGCTGCATATCGCGCCATTGTATCGACTTCGAAATTGACCAAGTCGCCGACCTTCCGGTCGCCCCAGGTGGTCACGCCAAGGGTATGGCGGATCAGAAGCACGTCGAAGTCAGTGCCCTCGACGGCATTGACGGTGAGCGAAGTTCCGTCGAGGGCCACCGACCCTTTGAGAGCGACAAAACGCGCGAGGTTTTCCGGCGCACGAAGCCTTACGCGCACTGCTTCACCTTCCGCTTCCACGTAGACGATTTCCGCCGTGCCGTCGACATGTCCGGAAACAATGTGGCCGCCAAGCTCGTCGCCGATCTTCAGTGCGCGCTCGAGGTTGACCCGTGTGCCCTCGCTCCAGGATGAGATGGTCGTCAGGCGCAGGGCTTCTTCCCAGGCCTCAACCTCAAACCAGCGTTCGTTGCTGCCGTCGGCCGGGAGCTTGGTTACGGTCAGGCAAACGCCGCCGTGGGCAATCGAAGCGCCGATGTCGATGGTGTTCGGATCATAGCTTGTCGATACGCGCAGTCGGATCCCCTCGTCCAGGGGAGTGATCGCGGCGACTGTGCCCACGTCGGTGACAATTCCGGTAAACATCAAAAGGCCCTTTCGTAGTCGAAACAACGGTCTTCGCCGAAGCTGCCTTCCCGGATCAAGGAAAATCCCTCAGGCATATCGGAGGGGCTGACCGGTGATTCAAGACCACCTTCGCCCACCCTTCCAACGCCTTGAAACAACAGGACGCGATCCACTAGTCCCGCGTCGAGAAAGGCCGCCGTCACAAGCGCGCCGCCTTCCACCAGGAGCGAAGAGATGCCGCGGACGGCGAGCACGGCCAGAAGCACGTCGAGTTCTGCGCAATCGATGACCTCGACGCCCGCACCCTGCAACGCGGTCCGGCGGGCTTTCATTTCTCCTGTCGGGGAGGATTCGGTGTCAGGCGAGGCAACCACGAGGACAGGCACGTCTTTTGCCGACACCACCAACTTGGAGTTGAGAGGCAATTGCAACCGGCGGTCAAGCACGATGCGGATCGGGGACCTGTCCTCCAGCCCGGGAAGGCGAACCGTCAGCTCCGGATCATCGGAGAGGACTGTACCGATGCCAACCATGACGGCATCCGAGCGGGCGCGAAGGCGATGCACCTCTTGGCGCGCCTCGTCCCCTGTGATCGCAACTTCTTCCCCGCGTCGGCCGAGCATGTCATCGGCCGAAACGGCGAGCTTCAGAGTAACATAGGGGCGCCCTTTTGTCTGACGCATGAGGTAGCCTGAAAGCACCCTGCGCGCCTCATTCTCCATCAGGCCCGTTTCGACTGCGACCCCTGCATCACGCAGGATTGCCAGGCCTCGACCGGAAACGCGGGGATCCGGATCGGTGAGGCAGACCACGACGCGGGCGACCCCGGCAGCCACCAGAGCGTTGGCGCAAGGTGGCGTCCGGCCGTGGTGGGAACATGGCTCCAGCGTAACGTAGACGGTCGCCCCCCTTGCCCGTTCGCCAGCCTGATCGAGCGCCTGCGTCTCGGCATGCGGCCGCCCTTCCCGGGCGGTCGCCGCTTCGCCGACAATTTCTCCGTCCTTGACTACGACGCAACCAACCGAGGGGTTGGTCCCAGTCAATCCAGTATTCTGACAGGAGAGCTCGACCGCCCGTGCCATGAACCGACGGTCGACGGGGATGGCCATGACATCAGGGCTCCAGCCCAGGATCGCGGGCAATCTTGGCGTTGATCTCCTGGATGACCTTTTCGAAATCTTCCGCATGCGAAAAGTCGCGATAGACCGAGGCGTAGCGGACGAAGGCCACGTCATCCAGACTCTTCAGCGCCTCCAGAACCTGAAGGCCGATCTCTTCCGAGGAAATTTCCGGTTCGCCTGAGCTTTCGAGCCGCCGTACGATGCCGGAAACGGCTCGCTCGATCCGATCATTGTCGACCGGTCGCTTGCGCAGCGCGATCTGGAAGGAGCGCACGAGCTTGTTGCGGTCGAAGGGTACCTTGCGACCTGTCTTCTTGGTGACCATCAGTTCGCGCAGCTGAACGCGTTCGAAGGTGGTGAAGCGACCACCGCAGTCCGGGCAGATGCGACGCCTGCGGATCGAGGTGTAATCCTCGGCCGGACGTGAATCCTTGACCTGCGTGTCTTCCGATCCGCAATAGGGGCAGCGCATCGCCTCTCCTTGGATATCCTGAAGGTCTCGGCCGATGGCCTACATATAGGGATACATGGGGAACCGGCCGGTCAGTGCCACGACTTTGTCACGGACGCCAGCCTCCACCGCAGCATTGCCCTCGTCGGAATTTGCGACCTTCAGCCCGTCTAGAACCTCGACGATGAGATTGCCGATCTCCCGAAATTCCGGTTCCTTGAAGCCGCGGGTCGTGCCCGCCGGGGTGCCGAGACGGATCCCGGAGGTGACGAAGGGCTTTTCGGGATCGAAGGGAATGCCGTTCTTGTTGCAGGTGATGTATCCGCGACCGAGCGCCGCCTCGGCGCGTTTGCCGGTGGCGTTCTTCTTGCGCAGATCAACCAGCATCAGGTGGTTGTCGGTGCCTCCGGAAACGATGTCCAGTCCCCCCGCCTTGAGGGTTTCCGCGAGCGCCTTGGCGTTCTTGACGATCTGCGCCGCATATTCCTTGAAGTCCGGCTGCAGTGCCTCGCCGAATGCAACCGCCTTGGCGGCGATGATGTGCATCAGCGGACCACCCTGAAGCCCCGGAAAGACGGCGGAGTTGATCTTCTTGGACAGTTCCTCGTCGTTCGTCATGATGACGCCGCCTCGCGGGCCACGGAGCGACTTGTGGGTCGTAGTGGTGGCGACGTGGCAATGCGGGAATGGCGACGGATGTTGTCCACCGGCCACGAGGCCGGCGATATGAGCCATGTCCACCATCAGATAAGCGCCGATCGAATCAGCGATCTCCCGGAACCGCTTCCAGTCCCATATGCGCGAATAGGCGGTTCCCCCGGCGATGATCAGCTTCGGCTTGTGCTCCTCTGCCTTTTTCTGAACCTCGTCCATGTCGAGGAGATTGTCATCCTGCCGCACCCCGTAGGAAACGACGTTGAACCACTTTCCCGACATGTTGACGGGCGAACCATGCGTCAGATGGCCGCCGGAATTGAGGTCAAGTCCCATGAACGTGTCCCCCGGCTGCAGCAGGGCGAGGAAGACGGCCTGGTTCATCTGGGAGCCGGAATTCGGCTGGACGTTCACGAAATTCACGCCGAACAGTTTCTTGGCCCGCTCGATGGCCAGCTCTTCGG
>JAEYTV010000259.1 GCA_023433855.1 Pseudomonadota bacterium
ACCCGCGAGATCGTCGAGCGCTGTCGCTTCGACATGAGCGAGCTGCAATACCAGTATCCGGAAGAAGCCATCGTTCCAGGTTTGGATGCACAGCAGTCGCTGACGAAGTTCGCATGGGAAGGCGCGGCCGAGCGGTATCCGGAAGGCATTCCCGACAAGGTCAGGCACTCGATCCTGCATGAACTCGAGCTGATCCGGAAGATGAACTACGCGCCATACTTCCTCACCGTCTATTCCATTGTCCGCTTTGCCCGGTCGAAGAACATCCTTTGCCAGGGCAGGGGCTCGGCCGCCAATTCCGCCGTTTGCTATTGCCTCGGGATCACCAGCATCAACCCGGAGACGAGCGACCTGCTGTTTGAGCGCTTCGTCTCGATGGAGCGCAATGAGCCGCCGGATATCGATGTCGATTTCGAGCACAATAGGCGCGAGGAGGTCATCCAGTGGATATATGAGACCTATGGCCGCTCGCGCTCTGCTCTCTGCTCCACGGTCACCCGCTACAGAATCAAGGGTGCATTGCGCGACGTGGGCAAGGCGCTGGGTCTGCCCGGGGACCTGATCAGGCAGCTCACCTCTGGTGTCTGGGGCTGGTCGAAGAACGGCATCGGGGAAAAGCAGCTCGCCGAGAACAACATGAATGCATCGGACTATCGGCTGCGTCTGGCACTCGATCTCGCGTCCCAGCTCATGGACACGCCGCGCCACCTTGGCCAGCATCCGGGCGGCTTCGTACTGACCAAGGATCGGCTCGATGATCTGGTGCCCATCGAACCCGCCGCCATGGAAGACCGCCAGGTGGTGGAATGGGACAAGGACGACATCGACGCCTTAAAGTTCATGAAGGTCGATGTGCTGGCCCTCGGAATGCTCTCCTGCATGGCACGGTCCTTCGAGCTGTTGGGTGAGCACAAGAACGAGCCGATGGGACTGGCGGATGTTCCGCAGGAAGACCCGAAGACCTATGCCATGATCCGCAAGGCCGACACGCTCGGCACCTTCCAGATCGAGTCCCGTGCCCAGATGGCCATGCTGCCAAGGCTCAAGCCGCGCACCTTCTACGACCTCGTCGTCCAGGTCGCGATCGTTCGTCCGGGTCCGATCCAGGGCGACATGGTGCATCCGTATCTGCGTCGCCGGGAAGGCAAGGAGCAGATCGAATATCCGAGACCGGAATTGGAGGCCGTGCTTGGCAAGACGCTCGGCGTGCCGCTCTTCCAGGAGAGCGCGATGAAGGTCGCGATGGTCTGCGCCGGGTTCAGTGCAGGCGAGGCCGACCAGCTTCGGCGTGCGATGGCCACCTTCAAGTTCACCGGCGGCGTCTCGAAGTTCAAGGACAAGCTCGTTGATGGCATGGTCAGAAACGGCTACTCCAGAGACTTCGCAGAGCGCACCTTCACCCAGCTTGAAGGCTTTGGTTCATACGGTTTTCCTGAAAGCCATGCCGCCTCGTTCGCGCTCATTGCCTATGCCAGCTCCTGGGTGAAGTGCCACCATCCGGATGTCTTCTGCACGGCTCTCCTGAACTCCCAGCCCATGGGCTTCTACTCGGTCGCACAGATCGTCCAGGATGCCAGAAACCATGGAGTCGAGGTGAGGCCTGTCTGCATCAACGCCTCCCGTTGGGATTGCACGATGGAGGAAACGAGCAAGCCGGGTCGCTTCGCTGTGCGCCTCGGCATGCGGGTTGTGAAGGGGCTGCCGCTCAACGATGCCGCCCGGATCGTTCTCGCTAGAGCGGATCAGCCGTTCGAAAGTGCTGACGAAATGTGGCGGCGCTCAGGTGTGCCAACCGCTTCACTGGTGAAGCTGGCAGAGGCGGATGCCTTCCTCCCGTCGCTGAAGCTCGAACGGAGGCAGGCGCTGTGGGACATCAAGGCGCTCCGGGATGAACCGCTGGAGCTCTGGGCGGCGGCCGCTGAACGTGAAGCCAAAGCCATTGCGGAGATGCAGGAACCAGACGTGGCGCTGAAGTCGATGACGGAGGGCAGGGAGGTCGTGGAGGATTATTCCCACACAGGCCTGAGCTTACGGCCACATCCGGTGTCGTTCCTCCGCCCGGACCTCAAGAAGAAGCGGATCGTCACCTGCGCCGAGGCGATGGCTGAGCGCGATGGACGTTGGCTCTGGACGGCAGGCCTCGTTCTCGTGCGCCAAAAGCCCGGCAGCGCTAAGGGCGTGATGTTCCTCACGCTCGAAGACGAGACAGGCATCGTCAATGCCGTCGTCTGGCCGTCACTGTTCGAGAAGCAACGGCGGATCGTCATGTCGGCATCGATGATGGCGATCCATGGCAGGATACAGCGTGAGGGAGAGGTCGTGCACCTCGTGGCACAACGCCTGTTCGACTTCTCCGGCGATCTCGCAGGTCTCAGCGAACGCGGTGGAGACTTCCCGCTACCGCACGGTCGTGGTGATGGTGCCAAACACGGTGCTGGACCTGATCCGCGTGACAAGCCCAAGCCAGCAGTGCAGGCCAGGGACATCTATATCCCGGACCTGCATATTGATACGCTAAAAATCAAATCCCGCAACTTTCACTAGACGGCTGTAGCAGTGACCCAAACGACGGATTTCATTTCGGAGTTGTTCGAGGCGGCAAACACGCTTGAAAACATCACTCTGCCAGAGCGCCGCCGATTGTTAGAGCGGGGAATCGCGACCGTGCGCGCCCAGCAGGAACTACTTCGTGTCAGCAGCAACATAACAGCAATCGAACCGGGCTTCATGAGCGACATGCCGAAGCTCGCCGAAATCGCTGGACAAGATGACGCTGTCGATGTTCTCGTCAGCGCGGGGATGTTGATGCTCGCGGGCGAGATCAGGCGTCTGCGTATCCTCCATCAAGGCGGCGAAGACTAGGAGGCAGGCAATGTCGCGATCGCTGCAATTGGCCGAGCCGTCGTTGAGATCGTGGCGCAATTCCGTGTTGTCGTCCCAGCTTCGCGAACTCCCGAGCGGGACCCTCGAAGGTACACATCGGTTGATCCTCATCGAGGAAGACCAACCGCGCTCCTTATGTCGATCCCATGGGGTTCCCCACGGCAGACGCGGGAGGTGTGCGGGGATGGCGAACCGCAGGCAGAATTGGTCCAGTAGCCGATCTTACCAATTCACTTTGGGATTCGCATCGTAGTTGATCTTAGATATCGATGCTTGAGCCCCTGACGCATTTCGAGAACCCTGACGGTCTCAAGGGTAAGCAAACTAAGGACCTGTTGCTGCTAAACCGCCAACCGTTGATCGCTTGGGCCGGGTTCATCTTGGTCTGCTCGGTGATCTCGAACTGCACGGGCCGCTTCGT
>JAEYTV010000306.1 GCA_023433855.1 Pseudomonadota bacterium
GGGCATAGATCAGGATCAGCGGGGCGATCGCGACGATCGGCGTTACCTGCAGGATGACGGTGATCGGGTAGAAGGCCGTCTCGATCCACTTCGACTGGACGAGGAAGATGGCGATACCGACGCCACCGACAAGCGCCAGTGCCAACGCTTCCATGGTGATCTGCGTCGTGACCCAGAGCGCCGGCCACAGCGTCCCCCAATCGTTGTAGAGCGAGCCGGCCACGGCAAGCGGGCCCGGCAGGATGTAGGGCGGAATGTCGTTGATCGCGATAATCGCCTGCCAGAGCAGGATTATCCCGAGGACGACACCGATCGGGATGAGGGTCCGCAACAGGGTGTCGCGATTGTGAAGCAAGACGCCGGACCGGGCGGCGTGGGTGTCGGCAGCGTCTTCGATCCTGGTCGGCGTCATCAGTGTTCCTCCCCGCCAATCGCCTCGAGCAGCATGTTCGAGACCTTTTCGCAGGCCTGGCGATAATCTTCCGAGGTGCGGTAGTGGGCGTCGCGGCTCATGCTGGTGACCAGCGGAAAGTCCGCGTGGACCCGGCCCGGCCGCGCCCTCATCACCACGATCCGGTTGGAGAGATAAGCGGATTCGAAAACCGAATGGGTGACAAAAATGACCGTAATTCCGGTGTCGCGCCAGAGCCGCAGCACATCGTCGTTCAGCCTTTGGCGGGTGATCTCGTCCAGCGCGGCGAAAGGCTCATCCATCAGGAGCAGCTTCGGCTTGGTGACCAGTGCCCGGGCAATCGAAACGCGCATCCTCATGCCGCCGGACAACTCGCGCGGATACGCGTCGGCGAAATCCTGCAGTCCAACCGTCGCAAGAGCCTTCATGATCGGTTCACGGGCAGCCGCCTTGGAAATGCCACGCAGCTTCAGGGGCAGGTGAACGTTTCCGAAAACAGTCTGCCAGGGCATCAAAGGTTGGTTCCTGGAAGACGAAGGAGATATCCCCTTCGGGCAGGCCGCGGGAGTTGATACGGGAACTTGGCCAGTCGATCGTGCCGCTGGAGACGTCTCCGAGGCCGGCGATGATCCTCAGTGCCGTAGATTTGCCGCAGCCCGAGGGGCCAAGCAGGCTGACGAATGCCCCACCCTCCACCGTCAGCGACATGTCGGACAAGGCGAGCGTCCCGCTGGAGAACTGTTTGGACACGTTGTGCATGACGACCAGGGGGCGTTTGCGGGTGTCTCCGGGCGCTGGCATCAGCGGTGCTTGGGCGGTCATGTCAGCCTTGGGTAATGCGAGAAAATCTGCCCGCGGTCCGGCCGTTCACCTTCCGGTGAGGGTCGGCCGAGGGCCTGTCCAGATCATTTCTTCAATGCCATTCCGGTACCCTTGCAGACGAACTGCGTCGAATAGGCCTTCTTGTACTCGAGATCGGCGGGCTGCACGCCGATCGCCACCAGCGAGTCGAAAAACTTCTTGTAACGATCATCCGTGATGCAGCCGATGCCCTTCTCCGCCGCGTCGCCGGATTCAACAATCCCGTATTCCTTCATCTTGGCGATCGAATATGCGATCTGGCCATCCGTCATCTCCGGATTGTCCTTCTTGATCAGGTCATTGGCGGCCTTGTTGTCACCGTAGAGGTAGTTGTACCAGCCTTCGATGGAGGCATCGACGAAGCGTTGCACCACGTCCGGCTTGGTCTCGATCATCTGCTGCGTGGTGGTGATCATCGTGGAATAGGAACCATAACCGGCATCCGCGATCAGGAACACTTTCGGAGCCCAGCCGGCCTGGTTCTCGATCTCGTAGGGTTCGGATGTCAGATATCCCTGCTGGGCGGATTTCTTGTCGGCGATGAAGGGCGCGGGATTGAACGTGTAGGGCTTGTACTGTTCGTCGCGAAAGCCCTCGAAGTTCTTCTTCATCCATTCGAAATAGGTGACGTAACCCTCCTTGCCCATGAAGATCGTGTCGAGCTTGGCGAGGTCTGCGAAGGTCTCGACGCCGGCCTCCGGATGAGCCAGAAGAACCTGTGGGTCCTTCTGGAAGATCGATGCCACGCTGACGAGCGGAATGCCCTGCTTGACGGCATCCATGTCGCCCAGCGGGCCACCCATGTAGAAATCGACCTTTCCGGCGATCAGAAGTGCGCGGTTGGCGGCATTCGGGCCGCCCTGCACGATGTTGACCTTCAGGCCGTGCTTCTCGTAGGTGCCGTCAGCCACCGCCTGGTAGAACCCGCCATGCTCAGCCTGCGCAAGCCAGTTGGTGCCGTAGGAAACCTCGTCGAGTGCCGCAGCCGGCTGCGCTGCCGTCGCCATCGCGAGAAGCCCAAGCGAGGCGGCGAAGGTCTTCATCGTCAGTGTGCTAGCCATGTGATTTCGTTCCCCTGCTGAACGTTGTTGGCATCTCTGGATGCGTTCTTTGCCCACATTTGTACGGTTGCGTCGATCTTTGAAAAGCATCAAAATTCGTTCACATCGATGCCTTTCCGGCATCGCTCAGCAAATGATCTGCCAAATTGGGCGGCATGATCAAATAATATGCAACGGTGGACGGATGCTGCACTCCAGAAAGCTCGTTTATATCGACGAAATCGCGAAATGTGGCTCGATACGCAAGGCCGCGGCCCGCCTCAACGTGGCCTCCTCGGCCATCAACCGGCAGATCCTCGCGCTCGAGGAGGAACTGGGAGCCCCGATATTCGAGAGAATGCCGCGTGGGCTCAAGCTGACCGCGGCGGGCGAACTCTGCATCGAGCACATCCGCGATGTTCTGAAAACCTATGAGAGAATGGAGGCCCGTATCCGCGGTTTGAAGATGCCGCAGGCCGGCAAGGTGAGCCTGGTCTCGACCGTGGGCCTGGCCGCCGGTCCCCTGCCAGACATCATCGCCCGGTTTGTTGCCGCTCATCCTCGCGTGCGCATCCATCTGCGCAACGACGGCCCGTCGAATACCCTGCAGCCGGTGATTTCCGGAGAAGTGGATTTCGGCCTCGGCTTCAATATTCCGGCGACCCCGGGCATTCGGACGCTTGCCAACTTCGATATTCCGATCGGTGCGGTCTTGCCTCCGGATCATCATCTGGCCGGTGAGGGCCCTGTCGATCTCGCCGATGTGGTACAGGAGCCCCTGGTGCTGGCACAGCCGGGGACGAGCCTGCGGAATGTCATCAACCTGGCCCTGTCGCCCCTTTCCGTGGCGGTGGAGCCGGTGGTCGAGTCCAATGCGTCCGAAATGCTCAAGAAACTCGTGAAGGCTGGCACCGGGCTCACGCTGCTCAACCCGCTCGACGTCCTGCCGGAATGCCGTCGCGGCGAACTGGTGTTCAGGCCGCTCGCCAACCCGCATGCGCGGCACCAGCAGATGAAGCTGTTTGCACGGTCGCGCACGACGCTCGATACCGCGACAAGCCTGTTCGTCGAGTTCCTTCTTGCGGAACTGACGGCAATCGTCGCAGAGCTGCAGGCGAGGGGGCATGTGCCTGCGCAGCCGCAGAACAGGGAAAGTCTGCGGGAATGAATCTCGCAATCTCAGCGGGAATAGAGCTCGTCGAGGGGCAAGCGTTCCAGTTCCTTCAGCATCTCGATGAAGCCCGCCACCTGGTGACGGCAGATGAGGGCGCCTTTTTCGGCCGTCCCCTTCGAAGCGTCACCTACGACGCCATCGGGATTGAGGTCATGCGCCAGCCAGGAAAGGACATGGGGTGGGGCCGGCTGGAAGAACTTGGACCGGCTTTCCGCCTTGGAGACAAAATTCTGTGCCCTCGCCATCCGCACCAACTCCGGGCGGAAATGGAGCATCAGCGACGTTTCCACCTCGCCGCCGTGGATGCCGTATTTCTGCTCGTGTTCGCTGATGAGGCCGGCCGGATGGCCGAAGCGGCCCCACTGGGTGCAGACCACCGCCATCTGATGGCGCACCCGCAACTCGCGGCCGACGATGCTCATGATGTCGAGGTTGCCGCCATGAGAGTTGACAATCACGAGTTTCCTCACGCCCGCTTCCGCTACCTTGGCGCCGATCGACGTCCACATGGGGATGAGCAGTTCGGGACCGAAGGACAAGGTTCCGGGACCAAAGACATGTTCGTTCGCCTTGCCGATCTCCTGCGTCGGCAATACGAGGATGTCGAGGTCCTCCGGTCTTTGCGCCTTCAACTCGGCAAGCATGCCATTGGCGATCGCAACGTCAGTCGCTATCGGAAGGTGAGGACCATGCTGCTCGGTCGAGGCCAGAGGCAGGATCGCGATCGTGGTGTCGGACGAAAGGCCGGCGAAATCGAGTGTGTTGAGTTCGTTCCAATAAAACGGCTTGGCCATGAAATCTGCTTTCCATCCATTTTCCCCGCAAGGGTTAGGAGATCGGCTGCATCTGGAAAAGCATCAATTTCCGCCCACGGCGGTGCCTTTTTGCGCGCGCAGGAGAGCCGGTCGTGTGCCAAGCCGGGAAAAAGGCCGATTTCAATAAAATTGCGCTGATCGCCTTAAGTCGGCCGAAAAGCATCCCGGCTATGGTTGTGTCATCAAGAGACAAGACGGCGACAAGCCGATCGGCAACCAGACAGGGTGCAGCGTGATGATCAAGAAACTCGTAGTGTCCGCAGTTGTTCTGACGATCCTTATCTCCGGCAAGGAAGCCAATGCCGCAGGAGCGGGGGGCTTTGCCCGCGGCCTTTCCTCTGCCGTGACATCTCAGATTGGTACAGCCCAGACCCCGCTCGCCACGCCGGCTTGGGAGCGAGGTAAAGCGGTGTCCATCCTCACCTTTGCGAAGATGCACGAACTCGCGCGGGTGAATGACGCATTGAACAGTGTCGTGCCGGAACTGGACGCCTATTTCGACGAACTTGCCGGCGCACCCTGGTCTGCGAATACGAATGCCGCATGCTCCGATTGTGCCCGGCTGAAACGCGACCGCCTGCTTGAACTGGGATGGTCGGAAAAGGCCATGGAGATAACCTACGCAGTCGATCGGCAGGGCCGCGTGGAGCGCGTTCTGGTCATCGCGACGGCGGAGGGCGAGGTGATCCTCGGCAATGACAGCCCGATCATCGCGTTGCCGGGAGAAGAAGGCGGGACGGGGCGGGATGCCCTCCCGGCGGCAGCACCGGGCTATTTCGATATCTGAGGCTCCCGATGGCCGAAGTCGGGTCCCCTAGTGGGAAGCCGGCTTTCCCCACTCGGCTATGGCGATGCCGCCAAGCGCCAGGGCCAAAGCCACGACGTGGTAGGCATGGAGATCTTCGCCGAGGATCGCCACCGACAGCAAGGTTCCAAAGACCGGAATGAGGTTTATGAAAAGGCCAGCCCGGTTGGCGCCTATCTTTTCGACGCCGACGATATAGAGG
>JAEYTV010000330.1 GCA_023433855.1 Pseudomonadota bacterium
TGCTTGGCTGTCTGTTCATCGCGCCATGCATCTACCTCCTGCTTTTTGCATCCGGCCTGGTGGGCGAAGCCTTCGAGGACGAATTGGAGGACGATGATCAGCCCGTCGCTGCGGCGAAGGTTCGCGCCAAACGCGACGAGCTCGACGCGGAAGAAGACGAGGCAGGTGGCTTCGCCGAACTCCTGGCGTTCGGCGCGATCGCACACTACTGGTACATAACCCAGGCCCGCCTGAGACGCCTTTTGGGGATCAAGCCGTCAATGCGCATGCGTTTCGAGCAGCCCTACGATTTCAATGAAGACGAGTTCGGCACGTTGAACGAGCCTGTCCGCCCGAAGGCGGCGACCAGTCACGGGCGGACCGAACCTTCGCTGGACGCCTCGGTGGACAGAGCAACCGGGCCGCGCAGGGTTGTCGCCGCGTCCGTGTCGCCGGACCGTGGAGACTACGACTATGACTATGACGATGATCCGCCTTTCGATCTGGATGACATGCCCCGTCCTGCCGGCATACTGGACGATGACGACGCGCCGTTTGTTGCCTCGGGGGCTCGGTCGGGGGGGCGCGCGCAGCCTCGGGTGGTGCCTGCGGCTGCGCCACCCAGACCGAGTGCCCGGGTGGCGCGCGACGCACAGCCATCCTTTATCTCGTCCGATGGATTCCAGCTTCCATCCGTTCACCTCCTCAACGAGCCGAGGGCCGTCGCCCGCGATGCGTCCCTTTCAGCCGATGCGCTGGAGCAGAACGCCAGGCTGCTCGAAGGCGTCCTGGAGGATTTCGGCGTCAAGGGCGAGATCATCCATGTCCGTCCCGGTCCAGTCGTCACGCTCTATGAACTGGAACCAGCGCCCGGTATCAAATCGTCGCGCGTTATCGGGCTGGCTGACGACATCGCGCGCTCGATGAGTGCAATCGCCGCTCGCGTGGCCGTGGTGCCCGGGCGCAACGCCATTGGAATCGAGCTGCCGAACCGCAGCCGTGAGACGGTCTATCTGCGTGAGATGATTGGCTCCAAGGATTTCGAAAGCAGCAAGGCCAAGCTTGCGATGGCCCTCGGCAAGACGATCGGCGGCGAACCCGTGGTGGCCGATCTCGCCAAGATGCCGCACCTGCTGGTCGCGGGTACGACCGGCTCC
This sequence comes from Pseudomonadota bacterium, assembly GCA_023433855.1. GTDB lineage: Bacteria > Pseudomonadota > Alphaproteobacteria > Rhizobiales > Rhizobiaceae > Neorhizobium. The sequence continues at coordinate 1,137 of JAEYTV010000330.1, forward strand.
GGTAAGTCGGTTGCCATCAACACGATGATCCTGTCGCTGCTTTACCGGTACACGCCGGAGAAGTGCCGCCTCATCATGATCGACCCGAAGATGCGGGAGTTGTCCGTCTATGACGGCATACCGCATCTCCTTTCTCCCGTTGTGACAGATCCCAAGAAAGCGGTTGTTGCGCTGAAATGGACGGTCCGCGAGATGGAGGAGCGCTACAAGAAGATGTCGAAGATCGGTGTGCGCAACATCGACGGCTTCAACAGCCGGGTTGAGCAGGCCATCGAGAAGGGCGAAATCCTGACCCGCACGGTGCAGACCGGTTTCGATCGCGAGACGGGCGAGGCCGTTTACGAGACCGAGGAATTCGATCTGCAGCCCATGCCGTATATTGTCGTGATCATCGACGAAATGGCCGACCTCATGATGGTTGCGGGCAAGGATATCGAAGGAGCCGTCCAGCGCCTGGCGCAGATGGCGCGTGCCGCCGGTATCCACGTCATCATGGCGACCCAGCGGCCCTCGGTCGACGTGATCACCGGCACGATCAAGGCGAATTTCCCGACCCGCATCTCTTTCCAGGTCACGTCGAAGATCGACAGCCGGACGATCCTGGGCGAGCAGGGGGCGGAACAGCTCCTCGGCATGGGCGATATGCTCTACATGGCCGGCGGCGGCCGCATCCAGCGTGTGCACGGGCCGTTCGTGTCGGATACCGAGGTTGAAGATATCGTTGCTTACTTGAAAACGCAGGGAGCGCCCCAATATCTCGATGCGATCACGGCTGATGACGATGAAGATGACAACGGAGGCAGTGGCCTCGCCGGCACCGGCAATCTCGCGGAGTCGGACGACCCTTACGACCAGGCGGTCGCGATCGTGCTGCGTGACGGCAAGGCGTCGACCTCCTACATCCAGCGCCGCCTCGGGATCGGCTACAACCGCGCGGCGTCGCTCATCGAGCGAATGGAGCAGGAGGGGCTGATCGGACCGGCCAATCACGCCGGAAAGCGGGAGATCTTGGTGCCAACGGAGGGTGACGTCCTCGACCGGTGATACTTTCGTGATAATCGGGGGTGGCCATCAAGCCGCCGTTTTCGCACGAAGGAATAAGGGCAAGGAGACCAGAATGAAGAACGACAAAAAAACGACCCTTGCAGACCTCGGCACCCCCGCCGTTGGTCGCAGACAATTTGCTCTTGGACTTTTTGGGTTGGCGGCTGCAGCAGTTGCCCCGCGTACCAGCTTCGCCCAAGGGGCGTCGTCCGCAGCGGCGCAGAAGATCGCCGACCACTTCTCCTCCGTCAAAACGATGATGGGCGAGTTCGTGCAGTTCGGCCCGCGTGGCGAACAGACCGGGGGCAAGTTCTACATCGAGCGCCCGGGCAGGCTGCGCTTCAATTTCGAGGATCCGTCGCCCATCCGCGTGATCGCCGACGGCAAGAACGTCGTAATCGGCAATCTCAAGCTCAAGACGTGGGACATCTATCCTCTTTCGAAGACGCCGCTCAGCCTGCTGCTGGCCGACCGCATCGATCTCAGCAACCAGATGGTGCGCGACGTGAAACAGGAACCGGATCTGACGACCATCGTCCTCGGCAACAGGACCGTGTTCGGGGATTCCACCATCACGATGATGTTCGATTCGAAGACGTATGATCTTAGACAATGGACCATCACCGATCCGCAGAAGAAGGACACGTCGGTGATGATATACAACGTCAAGAATGGTCTCAGCTTCGACAAGAGGGTGTTCACGATCCCCTATGACGAGGTCCGGAAGTAGCTTCGAGACCGCAACCATCAACAAGGGCCGCAGGATGCGGCCCTTTTTGCTTCTCAGCGCATTGGAAATTTCCTAGACCTCGCGCGGACACGTCGGGGTTTAATCAATGACATTTTCCATAACTACCTGGAACATCAATTCCGTGCGGCTACGCATGCCAATTGTCGCCCAGTTCCTGGTCCGCCACAAGCCGGACATCCTCTGCTTGCAGGAAATCAAATGCCAGGAACACGAATTTCCACTGCAACCACTGAAGGACCTCGGTTACCAGCATATCATCATCCACGGACAGAAGGGCTACCACGGGGTCGCCATCGCGTCGAAGTTCCCGCTCCTTGAGGATCACCGCCAGAACTATTGCGGCGTGGGCGACGCACGGCACATCTCGGCGATTTTTGAACGGGGATCGCGACGGATCCGCATCCACAATTTCTATGTGCCCGCTGGGGGAGACACGCCGGACCGCACCATCAATCCGAAATTTGGCCACAAACTGGATTTCATCGAGGAGATGAAGTCGTTGAAGGCGGACGTCATGCCGGGTATCTCCTCGATCCTCGTGGGGGACCTCAATATCGCGCCGCTCGAGCA
>JAEYTV010000333.1 GCA_023433855.1 Pseudomonadota bacterium
GCGATGTGAACATCGGGGCGAAGACGGAGGACGATCTCTACTTTACGAACGTCAATGAAATCATTGATCCAACGATCATCAAGGATGTCCGGTGACCGAACTCACCATCCTTGATGTGGGCCACGGCAATTGCGCCCTGATTCGTAGCAGCGGCGAAGTCGCCGTCGTCGACGCACCTACACGAAGCCTGTTGCTGGACACGTTAAGAGACATGGGGATAGCGACAATCGACGCAGCCTTTATCTCCCATGCGGACAAGGACCATCTGGCCGGAATCGTTGGTCTACTGACGAGCAAGGCCGTTCGAGTCCGGACCCTCTATGTTAACGCCGATGCAGGGCGACGGTCTCGGTTGTGGGGCTCGCTTCTCGCGGCGATCGCCGTCGCTGAGCGGGACGATGGACTCAGGGTCGTGACGAGCCTGTCCGCAGCGACACCGGGACAGGTTCCCGTCGGCCGAGCTATGGTCCACGTCGTTGCTCCCTCCACTACACTAACGCTCCGAGGCGTCGGAGGTGTGACGGCTGACGAACGCCCTATCACCGCCAATGCCCTCTCAGCGGTTTTACGGATTGAACATCTCACGGATGGCCAAGGCGTTCTATTGGCCGGGGACATGGACGAGATCGGCCTGTTAGACGCCATTGCCAACCGCGCCGATCTTCGCGCGCGCGTGCTCGTGTTCCCGCACCACGGTGGATCCCCCAACGGAGATGCAGCCGCGTTCACCGCCGACCTACTCGCTCAAGTCAATCCAGCGGTAGTCGTCTTTTCCAATGGCCGCAACCGCTATGACAACCCGCAACCTAATATCGTTTCCGCGGTGCGGGCGCGAGGCTGCGGCGTAGCTTGCACCCAAATGTCCAAGAACTGCAGTGCAGACATCGTTCCGCTCAAGCATCTGGAAGATGTGCGTGCGCATGGTCGAAGCGAAGGCCTGAGCTGCGCAGGCTCTATGACTCTTGACCTTGTCGGCGGTGCCGAACGGCGCACATTGGCGTCGGCTCAATACGAGGCCTTCATTGACAGTGATGTACCCACGCCGATGTGTCGGCAGGCGCCGCGCCAGTCGATCTCCGAGGGAGAGCCGGCCGCTAGCACGATTTGACCGCGTCCATCGCTACGCGCCGCATGTTCGCTCATTTCGGGCCTATTCTAAATGTCCCCTACGGATCATCCCCGGACGGGTGGGCCGAGTAACGATTACTTGCAGCCGGTGGCAGCCTCCCAATACGCTTCAGCTGGTGGCGCTTGGCAATATGCAGGATGGTGCCTGAACGCCATTATACCCGTGGTCAGCCGTTGCCTGATCTTTGTCGTTCCCACGGCGGATTTCGAGAACAACCATGTTCAACAAGAACGCCGTGGTGACCAAGCCAGCGCGGACGGCGATGTCCCACAATTCCTTCGCCATCGCCGCGATGTACTCCGATGCTGCCCTTTCCATATTTCACCCCCAAAGCCCCGAACAGGGAAGGGAAGCATGAGCTATGCAGCGCCAGACGGGAATTGACTTTAGGATAACAGGTCGACCGAATTCCTCGCTGCCGAGAGCCTGTGCGCATTTAGATGCAGCGTTGCAACCGGTTGCAACGGGCGCTGGCCAAGCGGAGGTCAAGGGTGGGTAGCGACGGTGTTCGCTTGGAGAAGGGCGGCAACATTCTGCACCTTGCCAAGCTTCTCGCGAGTTCTGCAGAGGGCATGTCCCTTGATGAGATCGCGTCGGAGTTCCGGGTCACGCGGCGCACGGCTGAGCGCATGCGCGACGCCGTCCGCGACCTGTTTCCCGGGACATTCGAAATACTCGCGGATTGGCGGTCAAAGAGATTTCGGATTTCGGGCGGCATCTCCGCCTTCCTTGTCGTACCAACTGCTCAAGAGCTATCGGAGCTGGCCACAGCGGTGCGGGCGCTGGAAGTTGCCGGCCATACTTCGCGCGCGGCTGTGCTGGGTGAGCTGGGCACCAAAGTGCGGGCGGCCTTACGGGATGGAGGGCGGCGCCGACTTGCTCCAGATGTTGAAGCGCTTTGTCGAGCGGAGGCGATCGCGCGCCAAGTTGGCCCTCGCAATGCCGCTGACGGTCGAACTCTTGAACTTCTGCGGCAGGCAATGCTGTCCATGAGGCGGATCAGGTTCGTTTACCCCACGAGGGCGGGGCAGGATGCCGAGCACCTCCTCATCCCTTATGGTCTGCTGTTCGGCCGCAGTACATTTCTCCTCGCGCGAAAGACCCGGCACAAGGAGCCGCTTCTCTGGCGCCTCGACCGCATTCAGGGCTTGGCGGTCACGGACGTCCCAGGCTCTCCCCCCGATGATTTCGATCTTGAAGCCTTCGCCGCGCGGTCGTTTGGCATCTATCAGGAAGCCCCATACGAGGTCGTACTACGCTTCACGGCTTCGGCTGCAAATTCCGCTCGGGGCATGCATTTCCATGTGACCCAACAGCTGCTCGATCTTCCGGATGGACGCCTCGAAGTCCGGTTCACTGCGGGCGGGCTGCTGGAGATGGTCCATCACCTGTTTACATGGGGCACGTCAGTGCAGATCGTTGCGCCGCCGGCACTCCAGCGAATGATGTCGGAACAGCTGGAGTTGGCGTTGCGCCATCATCAAACAAATTCAGCGGAGCAGGGCCAGCTTGTAGGATAGGGTCCTGTGCTATCCATTCTGCAGGTGAGGTCGATGACAGTTGTCTAGGGCTTGGCTGTTGCAACCGGTTGCAGCGTGGGGGAGGGACGCTCGCCATGAAGTACCTGTCGACGTGCGGTAGCCCACGCGCCTGTCTGAGCGCAGCGGTACAGTACGGCTTGCTGGCTATGGTCCTTTCAATGATCTATCCCGGCGTTGCTGGAGCGTCGGAACTGGATCGGCGGCTCGAAGGCACGTGGGCAGCGAGTGCGAAGGCTTGTGAGGCCTATCTCTCGGGGAAGCTCGATAACGACTGACGTGCCCCCCGTTTCTCATCCAGGCATAATGAGAGTCCTGGGTTGATTTGAGCCTTGGTGGTGGTGGGTGGCAAGAGGCGTCCGCGCGGAGCCTC
>JAEYTV010000406.1 GCA_023433855.1 Pseudomonadota bacterium
GCCTTCAATTTTGTCGCAACAGTTATCCCTGTCCCTATTGTTCCTTCACCCGCTCCCGAGCGCTCGCCATGCGGCAGAGCAACGGACGCTCCTTTCTTCCTCGTTCTGCACCGGCCAAGGCACAGGCTCCGACGTAGAAGAGGTGCGTCGCACTACCGGATCGGCGAATGGCGCAAATGGCTGCGCTTCATCAAAGGTGAGACGTTCATGAACCCCCGAGACCTCGACGACCTGGCGCGACAACATGGGGTAAGCCTCACCAGGCCAAGCCCTGACAATGAAGAGGTCGCTATTTCAGACGACACCAAACGCAAGGTGCTCGAGGCACTGGGCGTCGAGGACGTCGGCAGTCAAGGATGCACTACCCAACCCAAGAAGCGGCCCAAAAAGACGATTGCGAAGAGCTACCTGCCGGATTTTCTCCGCGAAACCCGCGTCTGGGGGATAAGTCTCCAGCTCTACGAACTGCGCTCCGCCCGCAACTGGGGCATTGGAGACTTCGAGGACCTCTCGGCCATGGTCGACCTGATCGGATCATTGGGTGGTGATTTCATCGGACTCAATCCGCTACATGCCCCCTTCCTGGCAGATCCCGACCGCTGCAGTCCGTACGAGCCATCGAACCGGCAGATGCTCAACCCACTCTATATTGCGGTGGACCTCGTCCCAGGGTTCAAGAGCAATCCGGCCCTGGAACGCAAACTGGATGAACTGCGGCAAACGGATCTTGTCGATTACGTGGGAGTGGCGGGCGTCAAGATCGAGGTGCTTCGCGATCTCTGGAACCACTGGAACACGACAGGATCTGATTGGCACAATTACAGCCGGAGCGACCATGCTTCCTTTGTCGAAGAAGGGGGCAAAGCCTTGCGCCTGCACGCGCTTTTCGAGGCCATTTCCTTATCGATGGCCAAGCAGGGGAAGGGCGCCGGCTGGCACGACTGGTCTGAGGAGATGCAAGATCCAGGCAGCGTCGCGGTGGTTGATTTCGCCCGTGACAATGCTGATCAAGTGGAGTTCCACATGTGGCTCCAATGGCTTGCGCATCGCCAGTTGACGGAGGTTTCGGAAAGCGCGCGCAGGGCAGGGCTGCGTATCGGCCTCTATCTCGACCTGGCAGTCGGAGAGGCCGTGGATGGATCAGCGACCTGGAGCGAGCCGGATGTCTATATTGCCAAAGCTACCGTGGGAAGCCCGCCCGACCCCTTCGCCACCGAAGGTCAGGACTGGCATCTCGCTGCCTTTCGCCCCTCGGCGATCGCGTCGGGCAAGGACTCGCCATACCAAAGGATGGTGAGCGCGGCAATGCGTTACGCAGGTGCTATCCGGATCGACCACGCGGCAGCCTTGAAACGCCTGTTCCTGGTGCCCCTCGAGAGCCGGCCGGATGGCGGAGCCTACGTCGATTATCCTGAGGAGAACCTTCTCCAGATTCTTGCGGGAGCTTCAGCGTACTACCGGTGCCTGGTGATCGGGGAGGATCTCGGAATGCTGCCGGAAGGCCTGCAGGATGATCTGGCGAAAGCACAGATCCTCTCTTACCGCATTCTTTCCTACGAACGCGAGGATGGGAGCTTCAAGCCGGCCGAGGTGTATCCGGAACTGGCGCTCGCATGCATCTCGACCCACGACCATCAGACGCTTGCAGGCTGGTGGCGGGGTGCCGATATCAGGGTCCGGGCCGAGCATGGCATCGTTCCTCCCGAGGTGACGGACCTTCATGTCGAAGAGCGCAAGCTGGAGCGGAAGGACCTCAAGGAAACCCTGGAGGAGGCCGGAACCGAGCCTCCCAGACGTCTTCCTTCCGAAACCGCGGGCGAGGAAAAGCTGCGGGATCTCGTCGTTGCCGCCCACCGCTTCATCGCCAAGACGCCTTCTGTGCTCGCGGCCGTTCGCCTCGCTGATCTCACCGGGGAAAAGAACCCGACCAACATACCCGGTACGAGCGACAGCTATCCCAATTGGAAGCCGAAACTGTCCGTCTCTGTGGAGAAGCTTGCCGAGGTTCCGCTCCTCCTTGAGGTCTCTGAAGCCATGCGCAGCGAGCGGCCGCGAAGCTGAGTCTGGTTTGATGAACTCTCCAGGAGTTCAAGCCTTTCCTTGCGCCATGCTAAAAATTGCGGCTAGGTGCCAGGTGGGCCGGAGCCATGCTGCAGTGCGAAGAAATCGCAACCCGTCGCCATGAATTCACCAAAACTTCCAGAGAGAACCCGTAGCAGGTCCCCGGCCAAACCCGGACCTGTCGCCCGGTCGGCATCCAGCCCGGATTTTAGCACTTTTCGATAGCTCTCACAGGAATGGCGAAACATGAAGGTCGTGGTTGAGAATACTGTCTGCTTGAACACCGGTGATGCCGCCATCTTGCTCGCGATCAGACATATCCTGAAGTCTGTGGCGAACGAACCCCTCGAACTTCTGGTGTTCGACAGTCAGCCGGAGGTAGCAGCCCGGCTCTACCCAAAAGAGCAATACCCCGACATGGAGTTCCGGAAAGTCCCTTCCGAGTCGATCTTCAAGTACAAATACGACGAGAACATCGTCAAGAACGTGTTGAAGCCGGTTTATAACCAAGCGGTCTTCCGGTCCGTTCGCCACCTCGGCAGCGGCAACTACGTTGATCGACGTGTCTTCAGCGAGGAGGAGCGCAAGAGCTTGACGCTCTACAAGGATGCGGACGTGGTGATTACCACAGGCGGCACGTATCTCGTCGAGAACTATTCGCTCGAGCGACGCATCAACCAGTTCAAGCTCGCGGAGATGTTCGACAAGAAGACCATCTTCTTCACGCAGTCACTCGGACCCTTCGCCAAGCCGTACAACCGTCGGAATCTGATTCCCATCTTCGCTCGCAGCCCTTTAATCCTCCTACGCGACCAGCGTTCGCGCGAGCACGTCCTCGATCTCGTTGACGATCCATCCAAGTGCCACGTCGTGGCCGACTCGGTCTTTGCACTTGCCGACGTCGAAAGGGTCAGGGCTCTGCTGACCCGCGGGCGTGGGGCTCCCACTGGCCGCGTGGGTATTTCCGTGAGGCATTGGCACTATGTGCACGGCGGCGACGGCGGCATGGATCGCTACATCAGCGCGGTTCGGGCTATTGTGACGAAACTGGTTGCTGATCACGGAAAGCAGGTCACATTCATTTCGACCTGCCAGGGGGTCCCGGAATACGCTCATGATGATTCCAGGACGGCCAACTTGGTCCTGTCGGGACTTCCGCCCGAGATAGCAGCCCATGTCAATGTCGATGCGTCCTTCCACAGGCCTGATCAAGTTATGGCGGTTGCAAAGGAGTTCGATTTCGTGATTTCGACGCGCATGCATATGATGATTATGTCGCTTTGCGTCGGTACGCCCGTGATGCCCATAGCCTACGAGTTCAAGACGGTGGAAGTTGCCAAACGGGTGGGCGTGGAGGACGTCCTCCTCGACATTGATACGGTGACGCCAGACGAGGCGCTTGCCAAGCTTGAACGTTTTGTCGGCGATCTTGATCGTTATCGTGACATAACCCTTGAGGCTGTGCTCGAGGAGTATGAATCGGCGATGTCCGCAGCCGATCTGATCCGTCCATTCGTGGTGAAATCATCGTCGAATGGCGTCGGTCGCCTTGCCAACGAGGTCGGACAGAACGTCGCGCGGCTGGGGTAGGGCAAGTGCGAAGAGCAGGGCCAGACCGTAGTTGAGGCAGACCGCTGAGGTCACCGCAAGCAGGTCTGAACCACCAGTGATCGTGTCCGGGAGAAGCTTGTAACCGCCCCAAGCGAGCAAGGCGGACAGGAGGAACAGGCTCTGGACCAGAATGAAATCTCGGCCGGAGACTGGTCCAACGCGCTGCAGCAGCCCGGCAAGCACCGGCAGGCGAAGGATGTAGCCGCTAATCGCATAAGCGGCCGCCACTCCCACTGCTCCCCATTGCAGCCCGACGATGAATGAAAACACCGTCGTCAAGGAAGAATAGATTCCCCACCGGAACATCGTCTTCGTCTCACCCTGGCAGATGAAGATCCAGCCAGTAGTGCTCGAAACCGGCTGTATCAGGCTCGCTATTCCCAACCAGGCAAAGATCGGCGCCACGGCTATCCATTTGTCTCCGAAGAGGAGACTCACGGTGGGCTCTGCTGCCATGGTCAGGGCGGCGATGCCGGGCATGGTTACGATCGCCAGCAGCCAATTGGTGCGCATGTAGATATCGCGAAAACGCGCCTTGTCCTCCTGGATGCGGCTCATCAACGGGATCATCACCCGCGAGAGCGGCTGGGTGATATTCTGCAGCGGAAACAAAAGCAGCTTATACGCCCGGTCGTAATAGCCGAGTTCGACCGGACCGGAGAACTTGCCGATCAGGATGTTGTCGAGATTGCGCGAGAAGAAATTGGTCAGATTGAAACCAGTGAGGTTGGCGCCGAAGGAAATGATGTCGCGATCGATGGCGATACTCGGCCGGCCGGGCACCCATCCTGTGGCCCACCATGCCGCCAGAAGCACAACGGCAGCGGAGGCTGCAGGCCCGATGACCAGCGACCAGTAGCCAAGGCCGAAATAGGCGGCCAGGGCCGTGACAGCCAGTCCGACGATGGCCGCGCAAACGTCGTTGAACGCCAATTGACCGAACTTCAGATTTCGGTTCAGGAGCGCCAGCGGCAGTGCAGCAAGGCTGCCCAGCAGCAGTGGCGCCGAGGCTGCAAGCGCGATAGCTGTCATGCGCGGATCCTCGTAAAAGAGGGCGATAGCCGGCGCAAGCGCGGCGACAACAGCCGTGCAGACGAGACCGAACAGCGCGCCGAGCCAGAAAATGCGGTTGAGTTGTGTTTCGTTGATCTCCCTGCGCTGGATGACCGCCTGCTGTAGGCCAAGATTCTGGAAAAGCCCGACAAAGGCGACTATCGGGCCCACTGACGCGACCAGGCCGAAATCCTCCGGCGCGAGCAGCCGGGCAAGGACAACGACGGAAACAAACTGTACCACCATACGCACTGCCTGCGCGGCGCCCGTCGCTATCCCTCCGCGCAATGCTGTCCGGCCGAACTGGATCTTCTGCTCGCTCAAACCACCGGCCTCGATGCTGCAATCCGACTGAGGATGGCCGCAAATTCGTCGTCCAGACGCTCCATATCGAACTCGGCTTCCACTTTGCGCCTTGCAGCGAGGGATATACGTTCGCATTCATCCGGATTCTCGGCAATGAAGCGTAGCCGCCGGGCGAGAGCTTCCACGTCGCGTTCTGCGGCGAGAAAGCCCGTTTTTCCGTCTTCGATCAGCTCTGGAATTCCGGAATGGTAGGAACTGACCGCCGTCAATCCGGCAGCCATGGCCTCCATCAGCGCAACCGGTATGCCTTCGACGTCGCCATTCTTCGCGGTGACGCTTGGCAGAACGAAGACATGTGACCGCCCAAGCCATTGCTTTACCTCGCCATGAGAGAGGCTGCCGAGAAAAGTCACGCGCCCGCTAAGCCCGAGTTCGAGGGCAAGTGTCTCAAGGCTGTTGCGCAAGGGGCCATCGCCGATGATACGATAGTGCCAAGCAAGGTCCGGCGCTTCGAAGAGCAGTTTCGAAAGCGCCCGCAAGGCGAATTCTACCCCCTTCTTTTCGGCAAGGCGGCACACTGAGATCAATTCCAAAGGCGCACCCTGCCACGACTTTCGCTCATAGGGGATATTCGTCAGGTTGATCCCCATATGATGGACTGCTACTTTTTCCGCGGGCGCCCCGGCTTCCACCAGAATGTCACGGAAATGGCGGTTCACCGGAAGGTTCAGCGTACCGTGGTGGAACAGATCGTCATAGCGGGAGAGAGCCCGCTCATGATGGGGGACGCCGACGTCATATCCGTGGAAGATGGTGACGATCGGTGCACGCAGCCGCTTCCATTTCTTCAGCCGTGCAGCACGAAGCCCGTTGTGACCGAAATGCGCAACGATCACGTCACAGCGAGCGAGACGGGCAGCAGACGAGAAGTCGAGGGCGGTCGAAACCTTGTCGCGCCACTTCCCCGGCAATCTGTCGACGGCCGGGCGGAACCGGGCGGTAGCTCCCCACCAGTCACGGGTTTGCGCAAGCAGGGTTGCAAGTGGCTCCTGCTTGCCATCAGGGAAGTCATACGCGGTAATGCCGTTGCACACGACCTCGACGGTATGGCCGCGCCGCAGAAGACCGGCCATTTGGCCGATCACGAATGTCTCCGAAAGTTGCGGGAACGGACCGGTGACGAAACCTAGTCGCATATGCTCTCAGGACGCTTTGCGGATTGCCGGGCGGCTTGCCTCGGCGCGTTCCAGGACGTCGACGAATGCAGCAAATTGACGGGCCGGCTGCAACTGCGGCCGACCGGCGAATTCAGACGCAGCTGCCGACAGTCGCTCGTATTCCGCCTCATCGCTCCATAGTCGGCGAATCGCGCCGGTCCATTCATCAAGTGGCGCCTCGTAGCTCAGGATGATGCCTCCTCGTCCGATCGCTTCGGGCAGACCGCCTCGGTTAGAACCAACTACGGGGATACCGCTGCAATGGGCCTCGGAGGCGACCCTTCCCCAGGCCTCTTCCCATTTGCTCGGCGCAAGGAGGATCCTCGTACGGCCATAGACGGTCTTCATGTCGCTGGTACGATTCTCAAGCCTCACATTCTTGAGCGGCGCGATGATCTTCTCGATCTCCGCTCGATGATCTGCGGCGAGCTTCCAGCTCTCCAGGAACAGGAATGGAATGTCGGGCAATGCCGTAGCGATGCGAACCGCAAGCTCGAACCCCTTTTCCTCATACGGATTGATGAAGGTGACGTATTCTCGCGTCGATTTCGTCCTGTAGGCCTCCGGGTCGATTGTCGGCGGGATCACAACTGAATCGATACCGAACTTCTGCTTATAGGCAGCGGCCGTGAACTCGGAATTGGCGATGTAGAAGGCGCCGGGTAATTCACGCAGGTCGCCGGCGAGTTCATTGAACTCAACGTTCCTGAGATAGACGACCAGCGGCACGTCGTAGGCCTGTAACGCCTTTCCGACGGGAACCGACTTATGGCACTGCACAACCGCCACGTCCGGCTTCAGCTTTTCTACTGCGAAGGGCACCGCTTCCCAAGGATGCCAGGCACGCACCACAGGATAGCCGGGAAAGTTGTCGAGAACGCCGCGCCCGCCGGACAGTTTCAGCCTCACCCGGGCCTTGAAGCCGAACAAACCGTCGCCAAAAAGAGAAGCCAGCACGCCGGCTTCGTGACCGCGATTGCGCAATTGTTTGATGAGGTGGTCTGTGCTCGACTGAACGCCGCCACTGAATTCCGGATAATAGCCGCTTCCGCCGGCAAACAGAACCTTCATACTGCAATTTCTCCATTGGAAGGAAACAACTGGTTCTGACCGCTTCCGCCTTCCCAAATTGCCTAACGCATATGTCTCAGTCACGGCGATTCGGTTCGGCCGAAGACCATTCGGTCCAACATAAAAAGAGGATCGCGTCAGAAAAAGGGCGCGATCCGCAAGCGTGATCCCTCTGCTCAACTTGATCGACGTTGAGCCCCCAGATGCCAGGTTTGTCCTCCAGGAGAGGATATCAACCGGGCCGGAAAGAGCATTGCTGCACTGCAGCACAGTGGCACGGACGACCATCTGCGTCAACCGACGTCCGCCAGGTCTCTTCCAACCGAGCCGGGATTCCGTGAACTCCATTAACGTCTGAACTACAACCCTGGAGCTCCGACCAAGGATCACCGGCGCTCGTTGACAGCCGCCGCACCAACCGGCCCCGCTCGCCGTCGCACTGGTGGCGCCCCCTGACGACGCCAAGGGCAAACCGCCCACAGACCCCCGAAGCACCCCTGACGGTACCTTGGCGAGAGCCAGTCCGCGGCCGGCAGAGTGGCCTCCGACCATGGTCGGAAGCTGGGCGAGCATTGGTCCTGCAGACGCGGTTTCGCGGAACGGCTCCCATGGCGGAGGGTTGCGACGGTGGGCAGGTCTGCAATAAAGGAGAACATCATGGACGATAGCCCTCCCCAGGCTCGCTGGCCGCTCATTCCCGTAGCCGGGCCGGTTGACCGCTTCACCTTGTTGGGTGTTGCAACGGGGTTCAGGTGGATGCCTCAGGAGGCCTGTCCTCTCTGGAGCAAAAAGGTCGAACAAGGACAGTCATGAAGACACGACGACAGCTGCTGGTTTCTGCGGGAATGATCTGCACCGCCTTGTTTGCGCCGGTCCGGCTGGTTCTGGAAGAGGGGGATCTCACGCTTGTACCCGACGAGGCTGTAGCCCGCGGTCGAGGTGGTGGCGGTCGAGGTGGTGGCGGTCGAGATGGTGGCGGCGGAGGCAGTGGAGGCGGAAGCCGTGGGGGTGGACGCGGCGGAGATGGAAGAAGTGGTGG
>JAEYTV010000468.1 GCA_023433855.1 Pseudomonadota bacterium
GTCAGGATCGCCGGTTCCTGAAACATCCGGTTGATTTCGTCGCCGAGCAGCCAGGCGCGCCGGTACGACATGCCGATCGCCGCCCCTGCGGCCCGTATGGAACCGTGTTCAGCGATCAGTTCGAGAAGTTGCGCCTTGCCGGGACCAAGCCTGGAACCATTATCGAAATCGACGCGGATGGTGGTCTTCGGCATCTCGTTCATCATGCGAGCACCTTGCCAGGATTCATGATACCGGCAGGGTCGAAGACCGCTTTGATGCGGCGCATCAGATCCATTTCGACCGGGGAACGGATATGGGCCAGTTCGTCGCGCTTCAGTTGCCCGATGCCGTGTTCGGCCGAGATCGATCCTCCCGCCGCAAGCACGATGGCATGCACGATCTCGTTGACCTCCCGCCAACGGGCGATGAAGTCGGCTTTGTCTGCGCCGACCGGCTGCGAGATGTTGTAGTGGATATTGCCGTCGCCGAGATGGCCGAAGGCGCAGATGCGGGCGCCGGGAATAGCATTCAGCACCGCCCTGTCCGCCTCTGCCATGAACGACGGGATCTTCGACACCGGCACCGAGACGTCGTGCTTGATCGAGCCTCCCTCCGGCTTCTGCGCATCCGAGAGACTTTCCCGCATGTGCCACAGCGCTCGTTGCTGGGCGACGGAGGACGCAATGACTGCGTCACGGATCAGACCAGCCTGGAAACCCTGCTCCAGCAGCAACTGCACCATTTTTTCCGCTGTCTCGGCCGAATCCGACGTCGAGATGTCGATCAACGCATACCATGGATGCGGTTCGCCGAGGGGATCGCGGACACCTTCTATGTGCCGCGTGGTAAATTCGATGCCGATGCGCGGCATCAGTTCGAAGCCGGTCAGCGCCGCGCCGCACAGATTGGAGGCACGATCGAAGAGTTTGAGAGCGTCCTCCGGCGAATTGACCGCCGCAAGCGCCACCTGGTGGCCTGCCGGCTGTGGATAGAGTTTCAGCACCGCTCCGGTGATGATGCCGAGAGTGCCTTCCGCGCCGATGAAGAGATCGCGCAGATCGTACCCGGTATTGTCTTTTTTCAACCGGCGCAGGCCATCCCAGACCTCACCGGTTGGCAGCACCACTTCGAGGCCGAGGCACAGCTGGCGCATGTTGCCATAGGCGAGCACGGCAGTGCCGCCCGCATTGGTGGAGAGATTGCCGCCAATCCGGCATGACCCTTCCGATCCCAAGGAGAGCGGAAAGAGCCGGTCGACCGCCTCCGCCGCCTTTTGAACGTCCGCAAGAATGGCGCCACCGTCGGCTACGAGCACATTGGCCACGGGATCGACATCGCGGATGCGATTCATCCGTTCCAGCGAGACGATGAGGTCGCCGCCGTTTGCCCGCGGGGTCTGCCCCCCGACCAGCCCGGTATTGCCGGTCTGGGGCACGATCGGCGTTCCCGTTTCGCTCGCCAGCTTCAGGATCGCGGCGACTTCCTCCGTCGATCCGGGTTTGAGGAGCATCGGAGATGATCCTCGATAAAGCCCCCGGCCTTCCACGAGATGCGGGGCAAGATCGTCCGGATCGCGCAACACATGGCTCTCACCGACGATCGCGGCAAATCGATCGAGAACGTCCGGCCGGGCCACTGGGATATCCATCGGCATGTGCTCCTATTATCGCGGTGCCGCCGCCCGCGCCAGACGGTCGTTGATCGCCTCACCCAATCCCTCGTTCGGAATCGGCGTGACGGCGATGCGCGACGTGCCGGTCGCGTCGGCGCGCTTCAGGTAATCGAACAGGTTTGCGGCTGCCTCGGCAAGATCGCCGGAAGGACTGAGATCCAGGATTGCCGATGCGTCTTCGCTTCCCTTCACCGGACGCGAGGCCAGCCGGATGAGGACCTCACCCGGTTCCACGTTCTCGGCATTGAGGCGGACGCTCGCTGAAGGAGCATAATGTGAGGCAAGCATCCCGGGTGCTTCGATGATCGCGGCCGAACCTTCGGGTCGGATGAGCCTCATGCCGGTGGCCGCTTCGATATCCTCGGCGGGTATTCCACCCGGCCGAAGCAGGCGGACGAGCCCGTCCTCGACGCGCACGATGGTGGATTCCACACCCACAGGCGCCGCCCCTCCGTCGATGATGAGCTTCAGTCTCTCGCCGAGATCGCCGGCGACATGAAGGGCGGTGGTCGGGCTGATCTTGCCGGAGGTGTTGGCGCTCGGAGCTGCAAGCGGCTTGCCGTAGGTCCGAATGAGATCGGCAGCGAAACCTTTTGGCGCACGAACACCGACCGTATCGAGGCCTGCGGTTGCAAGCGGGTGGATGCCGCTATCCGGCCTGAGCGGCAGGATCAGCGTGAGAGGACCCGGCCAGTAACGCTCGGCAAGCAGGCGGGAGATCGGATCGAAGACCGCGTACCGTTCTGCCATCCCGATATCCGCCATATGGCAGATCAGCGGATTGAACCGCGGGCGCCCCTTCGTCTCGTAGATGCGGGTTATGGCGGCGGGGCTGGTGGCGTCCGCCGCCAGTCCGTAAACGGTTTCCGTGGGTATCGCGACCGGCAGATCCGCCGCCAGGATGGCGCAGGCCCTGTCGATTGCGCTTTGCCGGTCAGTTGCGATGTCGATGATCTCAGCCGTCATGTCCGCCGTCCATAGCGCGGACCGGCCTGATTTTAAAGTTTTTTGATGATCTCACGCACCGCGTCATTCGGCGCGCCGAGCATCAGCACGTTCCGGATCGCATGGTGGGGGTCACGTGTCTGGAACAGCAGTCCATTTTTGCGTAGCGCACGGCTGATGCGTAGCGGCTCGCCCGGATCACTCTCGAAGGCGACGGCAAAGTACATCTGGGAGGAGGAGGGGCTGATATGTTCGAAGAACGTGTCGTCCTCCTCGCCGACCTCCGAAAAGAAGTTGGCGATGTAGAAGGACCAACTCACCGGAATGCGCGACTCAAGCAGGCTTCTTGCGGCAGTGACATGACAATAGCCAAGATGCGGCCGTCCCGCCAGGGTGCGGTGAAAGAGGATCTTGGGAAACTGGATGGAACGGTGGAAGGCATTGATCCGCGAATGGCTCTTTTCGCCGGCGGCTTCAAGTTTTCTGCCCGTTCGCTCTGCGACTTCCGCGTAGCTGAGATAGCGACGCTCCCCTCCAAGCCAGTTCGGCTTGTTGCGGGTGATCCGCCCCGTGCGCAGGAACTCTGAATGTACGGTGCTCTTCTCGTTTGCCGGCATGGACGACCTCGGCGCCGGCGCTTCGAAATAGCGGATCTGTGGCTTCACATGCACCATGGTGCCGCTCCCTTGACGAACCGATCTTAGGATCCATTGCTTAACGGCAAGTTTCTTGTGCGGGATGTCGAAAACGCTGGTCGTCAATCTGTTGCCGGATGTCGCAATGCCGCTCATGCGCCAGTCGACGGATGGCTACATTCGCCAGGCTCGAGGTGCCGCCTTGCTAGGGAAGGCGGAGAATTGGGAAGCCGGTCAGAAGCCGGCGCTGCCCCCGCAACGGTGGTGGAGTTCAAGGGTCTGGCAACAGCCACTGGGAAAGAGCCGCAATGGCCGCCCGGGAAGGCGCCCGATCAGTCCGTTCCGGACAGCTCCTCAGCCCGGAAACCAGCCTGGAGCGCAGTGGTACACCGAGCGCGGAGGGCGGTCGGGCGGCAATCCTGGGCGAGCCGTGCTGGCCGGGATGTCCGCGTCTTCGTCTTCCGCTTCAAAGAGGATGGAAGATGGAAGTCCGTAATCAGGTCCTGCGGCAGCTCAAGAACCGGCGCGAAGGCTTCAGCCTGGAGCAAGCCTTCTATACGGACCCCGACTACTACAAGCTGGATCTCGAGATGATCTGGTATCGCGACTGGCTGTTCGTTGGCCATGATTGCGAATTGCCCAAGGCCGGGAGTTATTTCACCCTCCAGATCGGCGACTATGCGGTGGTAGTGGTGAGGGGCCGGGACGGCGCGATCCGCGCTCTCCACAACACATGCCGCCACCGCGGCAGTCGAGTGTGCACCAAGGAGAGAGGGTCAGCGGTTCGGCTCGTCTGTCCTTATCACCAATGGACCTACGAGCTGGATGGCTCGCTTCTCGCCGCCCGTCATATGGGGCAGGAATTCGACAAGGCGCAATTCGGTTTGAAGGCTGTCCATTGCGAAACCGTTGCCGGATACGTCTTTATCTGCCTGGCCAATGAGGCGCCGGACTTCGCGCCCGTTCGGGCGGCGATCGAGCCCTACATGGCGCCGCACCGCCTCTCGGAGGCAAAGGTTGCGCACCAATCGACGATCGTTGAGAAGGGCAACTGGAAGCTGGTCTGGGAGAACAACCGCGAATGTTACCATTGCGCAGGAAATCATCCGGAGCTCTGCCGCACCTTTCCCGAAGCGCCGACCGTCACCGGCGTCGCCGGGGCGATCGACGATCCCGTCATCCTCGAGCACTGGCGGCGTTGTGAGGCAGCGGGACTGCCGAGCCGCTTCGATATCTCTCCGGACGGCCAGTTTCGCGTCGCCCGCATGCCGCTGATCGAAGGAGCAGAGAGCTATACGATGTCCGGCCGAAAGGCGGTCGCTCGCCGACTTTCCGACGACGTGGCAATCGATGCGGTTGGCACCATGCTCCTCTTTCACTACCCCACCACATGGAACCACATGCTCGGAGATCATGCGGTTTCCTTCCGCGTGACGCCGCTCGGCCCCGAGGAAACGGCGGTCACGACGAAGTGGCTCGTTCACAAGGATGCCGTCGAAGGGGTTGATTACCACCTGGATGAACTGACGCATGTCTGGAACATGACGAATGACCAGGATCGGCAGATCGTGGAGGAAAATGCCTTCGGTATCCGCTCTCCCGCTTACGAACCCGGGCCTTATTCGGCTGTCCACGAAGGTGGCGTCATGCAGTTTGTCGAATGGTATTCGGCTTTCATGATGGATCGGCTCCAGGGGGATCAGGCAAGACTGGCGGTCGTCGCCTAGTCAGTCTGAGGCCGATCATTGTCAGATGTGACGCAGTATGATCGGCCTGCCGATGGAACAATCGACCGTGCAACGCATTGATTTCGGTTAGTACAAATAAGATGAGGAACACCCCATGAAAGCTCTTGGTTCGCGGCTCACCGCCGTTGCGATAGCCTTTGCGGCCACTTTTACCAGCTTAACGCCCGTCCAGGCTTTCCAGATGCCGTCTCCACCGGTCATCGGGGCCGCCGCGGATGTCACGAATGTCCAGTATAGTAACCGCGATCGCCGTGACTGGCGCAGGGACAATAATCGTCGCGAGATGCGTCGTGACATGCGCCGCGACGACCGTCGCGCGGGTTGGTACAATGGTCATCGTGGGTATCGCGAACGTCGTCCGGGTTACCGCTATTATAACGGCTATTGGTTTCCGCTCGCCGCCTTCGGGGCAGGAGCGATCATCGGTGGCGCTATCGCCAACGACCGCGGCGGTTACTCGAGCCGGCACATAGCATGGTGTGAAAGCCGCTATCGCAGCTATCGTGCGTCGGACAATACGTATGTTCCGCGCGCTGGCGTGCGGGCTCGCTGCGTTTCGCCCTACAGCTAAGATCAGCCGCCGAGCAGGCTTGCTAAACCCGGCCCGGATCATCCTGGCCGGGTTTTGTCCGTCGGACACCGTTATGCTGTGCAGGGGCGCTGCGGTACCAGGACGTTGACAAGGGCATTGACGTTTACGTAAAAAGCATGGAGCGGCCGAACCAGGGGCGGATTGGCGGCGGCGCGCGCGGAGGAGCATCATGTACAAGGCACCAGTCGATGAGATCGCATTCACTCTGATCCATGGGGCGGGCCGCGGCCCTGCGCTGGCCGCGGGCCGGTTTGGAGATCTGGGCTCCGATCTGGTGACTGCCATTCTGGAGGAAGCGGGCCGCTTCGCTACCGATGAGATGGCGCCCCTCGGCGAGACGGGCGATCGTCAGGGTGCGCGCCTTGCGGAGGGATCCGTGAAGACCCCCGACGGATGGCCGGAACTCTATCGGCGTTGGCGGGAAGGCGGCTGGAACGGGCTCGCCGCCCCGGAAGCCTTCGGAGGCCAGAACCTGCCGCACATGCTCAACGTCGCCGCGCTCGAGATGTGGAAC
>JAEYTV010000292.1 GCA_023433855.1 Pseudomonadota bacterium
AGTGCGGTCAAACCAACCCTCCTCCTGGCCGAAGGCAAAGTCATCGATCACGGAAGGCGCACGATCGGCAAACAGCAAGACGCCGCCGCTCGCGGCCGACTTGCGTACGGCAGCGCGGATGTCTTCCTGCGCCGACAAAAGCTTCTGGCTTTGCGTGCCCGCCGCAACCACCAGGTCCGCTGCAGGCTGCCCCCCCAGTTTCGCAGGCTCTGTCACGACGACGTGGACGTCCTGCTCGAACGCGATTTCAAGCGTGCGGCGCATGCTCTCGCGAGGTTCCACGATGATCAGCCTGGCACCGTTCTCTGTAGCCATGGCTGCGAGGCGCCGGCTCCTCGCTACCGAAGTAACCCCAACCTCGAGTACGGATCGAACCAATTGCCGACGCTGGGCGAAGATTGCCTTGACGCTTTCGGCCAGGGCGTTGAACCTCCGCTCCGCAAGCGGCGAATGGACGAGGACATGGTCAAGCATCGCCTCGCTGTGGATCTCAAGCTTTTCCGTTTCCTCGCGGTCACCCAGCGGAGCCGCGATCGAAAGCCGATCAAGCGCGCTTCGGTAGGCATTGTTGACAAGCACCGCCTCGGCGACGCGGCCGGAATCCTCGCGGTAGACCTCCTGCAAGATTTCCCCGAGAGGTGGCAGGCTGAACTGCAGGGGGATCTGCCACTCGCCCTCATCTGCCGTGGCGATGCCGGCGTCTTCCAGAATGAAGAGGCAACTCGTCACGAACAGGCGCAAGGACGCGTCGTGCGGAAGACGCCGTGAAGATACCACTCCCTTGCGATCTGCAAGTGAAGTGGCGATTTCGTGACAGGCCCGGTACACGGCGGCTTCCAGAAGCAGGGTCGCGTTGTCGGAATTTCCGGCCTCCGCGGCTCCCAGGAGCGCGGGAAGATCAAGAACTCCCTCCCCCTTCTCGACCGGAAGGTCGACCGGAAGAGATTCGTAATGGAAGGCGACCGATGCCAGCGTGTGGTGGCGGCGCAGCGATGTCCGGCGGAAGCGGCAGTCATCAAGCACGGCAATGGATTGTCCGTCCCTATCCAGCATCTGGAAGCGAACTTTGATCGAATGGCCGCTGAACCGTTCTATCTCTATCAGGGCCCTGGCAATGGGGACGCCCACCTGGGACACCCGGATCGTGCCGAAGCGCACCGGAATGTAGGGCGCGCCGGCGTCGTTTCCGGAGAGTTCATCGAACAGCGCGACCAGCCCGTGGAAGGCTGCATCGACGGAAAGGGGATTGAGGTTGTATTCGATGAAAGGATGCCCCGGCAGCGGCGCATCCTTCAACGCCACCTCCACGTGGCTGCGGCCATGTACCGTCGCGCTGGAAAGCAACTGGAAGGACGGACCGTATTCGAGGCCGAAACGCTCCGCCGTCTCGTAAGCCTTCTGCGATTCCACCACGGTCGGATTGGCGTCTGCAGGTATGGCAATCCCCAAAACATGGTCCCCGTCAAGCGGGCGACGGCTGCGGGCCATGGCGTGGAGTGTCCAGTCATCCTCGCTCAGCCTCTCGCGGGAACGAATCTCGATCTGCCCGGTCTCGGGAGACAGGAGCGTCGATAGCTCCGTCAGCCGGTCATGGCGCAGTTCAAGCGGCCGGACGATCTCCATGTTGGAGATCTCCACATGAGGCGTGCCGTAGTACTCCCGCGCGGCCGTTACCGCGATCTCGATGAAACCGCTGCCGGGAAGTATGGCGCGAGAATCCACCACATGTTCTGCGAGGTCAGGGAAAAGCCGCGCATCGACGTGATTCTTCCAATGGGATGCGTTGGGATCGGCACGCCAGCCAAGCAGCGTATAGGGTTTTTTCCCGTTGCGCCCAAATACATCGATCTCGTCCGTGGTGGAGGGATTTTGCAGCTCGACGGGCTCGAAGGGCAGAGGCGGCAAGCTGACGGACGCATTGCGCCGGGCACTGTGACGCGACAGCAAGGGCGACGCCCCATGAGCCACGGCACGGGCGAACGACTGTGCAACCGGATCGCGCCCCGCAACGGCTGGCTCGCGCTGCAAAGTGGAGGTCACGGCGGCCTGAGCGGATTGCTGCTTCGCGATATCAATCACGTAGTTCGACAAGATCGGACGCGGCGAAATCTCGATGAAAAGATTGCAGCCCATCTCCATGGCAGTCTGTGCGGCAGCGCGGAAGAGCACCGGTTCCCGCACATTCTGCCACCAGTAGCCGGCGTCTAGCCCCTGCCCATCGTGAAGGTTGCCGGTGACCGTGGAGACGAAGGCGCAAGAGCAAGCTGCCGGTTCGATCTGCGGCAGATCGGCGAGGAACGCGTCCTTCGCAGCATCGATGATCGGGTGGTGGAAGGGATAGTTGATGTAAAGAACATGCGCGACGATCTGTGACTTGCGGGCCGCGTCGCGAAAGCCATGGATTTCATCCGACGGTCCAGAGATCGTCACCGAATTGGGAGCATTGATCGCGGCGATGCAGATGTTATCGAACCCGTTCGCCTTGGCGAACGAAAGTGCTGCCTCTTCGTTGAGGACCACGGCCGCCATCTTGCCTTGGCCGGCGAACAGGTCCTGGTAGCGCGAACGTTTGGCAACAATCGCCACTGCTTCCGCTGCTGTCAGGGCCTTTGCGGCAT
The DNA here is from genome assembly GCA_023433855.1 of Pseudomonadota bacterium. Classification (GTDB taxonomy): domain Bacteria; phylum Pseudomonadota; class Alphaproteobacteria; order Rhizobiales; family Rhizobiaceae; genus Neorhizobium. The sequence goes on from JAEYTV010000292.1 coordinate 2,619, forward strand.
AGGCGGCCGCGATCTCGCCCACCGAATGACCGAAAACCACATCAGGCCGGACTCCCAAGGCGACGAGGCAATCGGACAGAGCGGCCTGAACGGCAAACAACAGCGGCTGGGCGATCTTGGTATCGGCAAGTCTCACAGCCAGATCGGGCGCCGTGAGGATGTCGGTCAGCTTCTCTTCGATGTGGTATTCAAACAGCGCACTGAATGCCTGGAAGCACTGGCGGAAATGGGCGTTCTCCTGATAAGCGTCGGCACCCATGCCGGCCCATTGCGCACCGTTTCCGGAGAAAACAAAAGCGATCTTCGCAAGATGGGCGGGAGCCTCCCCGGCCTCTCCTTGCGATGCGTCACCAGCCAAATGACTTTCGATTGCCGCGACAACGGTCTCACCGTCCTTCGCTTCAACAGCAAACCGATTGCGCAGCAATTCCCGGTTGACGGCACTGGCGCTGATCAGGTTTCGCGCTTTCAGCGGGTCGGCATGAGCAAAACAGCGCTTGTAGTCTTCAAGGAGCCGCGCGAGTGCCGAGGCTGTGTGGGCACTTGCAACAAACAGGGAACCTTCTGCCATGGGTGGATCGGCGGGCGCCTGACGTTCGGGATCGCTGATGACCACGTGAGCGTTCGTTCCTCCGAACCCGAAGGAGTTGACACCTGCATAACGGGGTTCCTTGGCCGGCAGTAGCTTGATCGCGCCGGTGTTGACCCTCACGTTCAACTGCTCGAAATCGATGTCGTCGTTGACCTTCTCTACGTGCAACGACGCCGGCAGGAAATTCTCCTCCAGGGCGATCATCGCCTTGAACAGACCGAACAGTCCCGACGCGGGCTCCGTGTGGCCGATATTGGTCTTGATCGACCCAATGGGGATCGGCGCCCGTCTATTCTTGCCGATAACCGTACCGATCGCCCAAACTTCTGCCGGGTCGCCAACGCGCGTTCCCGTCCCATGGCCTTCAATGAACGCCACCCGGTTAACGTCGATGGCATTGTTCCCGTAGATGGACCAGAGCAGGTCTGCCTGGGCTTCCCGAGAGGGCAGACTGATGAAATTCGTGCGGCCTGAGGAATTGACCGAAACCGCATGTATCCGGGCATGGCTGCGGTCCTTTTCGCGACGCGCCAGGTCCGACCGGCGCAACACGATGGCCGCTCCGCCCTCCGCACGCACATAGCCATGGCCATTTACGTCGTAGGCGCGGCACAGACCTTCCGGCGACAGCATGCGGGCCTGGGCAAAGCCGACGAACGACAGCGGATGCATCAACAGGTTGATGCCACCGACGATGGCCGTGTCAATTTCACCCTTCTCCAGAGCCGCGACCGCCTGATCGAGGGCGACCAGCGAGGAGGAACAGGCTGTGTCTATCGTCATGCTCGGCCCCTTCAGGCCGAAGACGTGAGAGATGCGGTTGGAGACGATCGACAATGTATTGCCGGTCATGAAATAAGGGCTGCCCGACGCAGGATCCTCAGAGAGCAGGTTGCCGGCTTCGAGGCTCGAAGCCCCGATATAGACGCCGACCCGGTCCTCCGCGAGCTTGCTTGCCGGCAAGTTCGCATCTTCAAGCGCCTGCCAAACCAGATTGAGAAGGATACGCTGCTGCGGGTCCATCTGCAGCGCTTCACGCTGCGACAGACCGAAAACGGCAGGGTCGAACGCGTAGATGTCATCCAGCACGCCAGCGGCGAAAGTGTAAGTCTTTCCCGCAACGCCCTGCGCGGGATGCCAGAAACGCGCGGAATCCCAACGATCGGTCGGTATGCTGGTAACCGTGCAGCGCCCTTCGCTTAGAACCTTCTGTAGTTCTTCTACAGACTTGGCGCCCGGGGCAACGCAGGCCCTACCGATGATTTCGATCGTCATGGTCACTCGTAATTCATCACATCATTGCGGCAAGCAGTCGCACCATCTTGCCAGTGGATCTTAACATCACAGTTATCCGCGGTTGTCACCAAAAACCTGCTTCCCGCAAGCCGTCTGACCACAGCTCCCCACAGGTCGAGTTGCAACTCGAGCGAACGGTCGATCGAACCACCATGAGGAGGAACTTCTGTCCCGGCGATATGCCGGGCGCCCAAACCTGCCAGAGGAAACGTCCTAGTTGCCGAGGCGATCCAGGTTGTAGGCTACCCCTGCTCCCTGCGAGGCAATGCCGAGGGGTGCGCCGATGATGGTCAGGAACTTGCGAAGGTCCACGGACGTGTGACGGGAGGCATAGATGACGTCCCGGTTCTTGACAGGGAAGGTCTGTCCGACGAGCAGACTGTCGGGACGCGTCATGTCGAAACTGTAGACAATCGGATAACGTCCGACGGTATCGGGCTTCATTCCCTTGGCCAGCAACTCGTCGAAACGCTGCTTGCCCAGCAGTCCCAGGACGACATCGGGCTCCTCATAGCGGAAGAGGAAATATCCCTTGGCATCCACGGCCGCGTCGTTTCCGCCACCACCCAAAGCCACGGCTTCCAGGAGGTTAAGGTCACTTGCGCCAAAGTTCACGCGGGCGTTTTGCCTGACCGCTCCAAGCAGGGTGAAGGTTCGGGGATCGCGGGAAACGAAAATCTGGTCGCCGGGCTGGACATAGATGTTCTCGCTCGGATTGGCGATCACCGACGACAGAAGCGCAATACCGGTCTTCCTGCCCCGCACGAGGGTGATGTAGGTTTCATAGGGCTGCCCGGTTGGCCCGCCAGCTTTGGCGATCACGTCGGTGATCTTTTCGCCGACGAGCCCCAGGGGAACCTGAGCCGACTTTCCGACAGCCCCGGAAACGGTCACCTTCCGGGATGCAGTGTCGACGCTGGTTACGATGACATCCGGCTCGACAGCCCTGTTCTTCAACGCTGCAAGGATCGCCTGCCGTGCCTCTTCAAGCGTCCTTCCGGCGAAGCGAACGGAGCCGACATAGGGTATAGCGGCCGTACCATCCTGCTGAATGACGACATCAAGGCTGGTCTGCTTCGAGTCGGTCGTTGAAAACAGCCCGTCGGCACCTGCCTCGAATATGCTGATCTTCAACTGGTCGCCGACGCCGATGACCGCGCGACCGGCACCGCCC
>JAEYTV010000119.1 GCA_023433855.1 Pseudomonadota bacterium
CGGCCCCTACGAGCCGTTCGATGCGAAGACAGCGTTCAGTGACGATGCTACCAGGACGCAGCTCCGCGGCATGATGCAGGCAACCACCCCGGAGTTGACGGCCCGTGACGGAGAGGCCTTCCTCCAGGCGCTGACCGATCACGGAGCAACCGGCGGGATCGGTGCAGTCGGCTACTGCATGGGCGGAGCTCGCGCACTGGTCGCTGCGGCACGCTACCCCGATCGCATCAAGGCAGCGGCCAGCTTCCACGGCGGCAATCTGGCTAGCGACGCCGAAGACAGTCCGCATAGACTGGCCGACAGGGTCAAGGCACGGGTCTATGTCGGCGTCGCTGGAGTCGACAACAGCTTTCCACCGGAACAATCTGCCCGGCTGGCCGAGGCGCTGCGTATCGCCGGCGTTGATCATGCCATGGAGAACTATGTGGGCATGGCGCATGGCTGGACGGTGCCGGATCATACCGTCTATGACGAGGCTGGCTCGGAGCGGCACTTCAAGCGTCTGTTCACGCTGCTGGACGAGGCGCTCTGAACCGGCGCGGCCTTGCTCGCGAGGCCCATGTCACAGCGTCCCTGCGCGGCAAGACTGCAGTCGTTTCCGTAGAGACTAGTTTCACGCCGCGTAGGCGACCCATCCCTTGATGCTGAGGCCGGCGTAGAACAGTTCCGCGCCGGAAAAGCCGGCTTGCTCCAGCATCGCCACCTCCTCGGCCGGAGAAAGGATGGTCAGTCTCGTGGCGATAGCCTGCCGCGCCTTTTCGACATGGGACGGATCAGTCCCGTTGGTTAGTCCGTAGGCCACGTGCCTGTTGATCCAGAGCGAGCGTGCGGGTTCGGTCTGCAGGAAGCTGAGATGGACGAGGATGAAGGGAGCACCGGGCTTAAGGCGAACCCGGATCTGCCGCAGCGTCTCCAGCCGGTGGCCGCAGGGGATGAAATGGAAGGTGAGAATGCACGTCGCCGCGTCGAAGGGACCGGCGGACGCATCACCGATGTAGCCCTGCTGCAGGTGCACCCGGGCAGAGTGAGCGCTGGTTACCCGCTTCGCCAGCGCCAGCATGTCTGCCGAAGGATCCACACCCTCGAATGTCCACCCGGCATGTGCTTCCGCCAGCGCCCTGATCTCCTGACCGCCGCCGGCGCCAAGGACCAGCACCCGAGCTTCCCCGCCCGCGCGCTCCGAAAGCAGCAGCGATACCATACGGTGGAGGTCTGAGTAGCCGGGCACCTGACGTGGCGGGCCTTCTCCATAGGATTTGACCGCAGCTCCAGAAAAGGCTCCATCACGATCAGGCGGCGTCGGCGCCTCCGGGTACATCATGTAACTTACATTGATACATGATAGAGCGCTCGTCAACAACTCAGCGCGGGCACCCGCTCCTGAGGGCGTGCGACCAAGGCAAGCGAAGCGCCCACCTCAAAACGACGACCAACTCAACTCACGCCTGTCTTCCTCGGGTGAAACCCTGATAAGGATGAGCAGCAGACGGGACAGGAAGATGGCACCTGCCTGCCACCAACTGTTTGGCGGAGACCGGGCTGGCTAGCGCTACAGCTTCTCGGAAATCAGGCGCACACCGAACGCCGCAAGAGCAGTGCCAACCGCCCGTTCGATCCAGCGACCGAACCGGTCATAGGCCATGCGGACCGGCTTCGTGGAGAGAACTGCGATGACCAACCCGTACCAGAGGATTTCCAGCAGGAAACCACCGGCCAGGACCGACAGCTTTGTCCAGAATGCAGCCTCCGGCGGCACTGTCACAGCATAGAGGCTGACGAAGAAGGTAATCACCTTCGGATTGGACAGATTGACAATGGTTCCCATCCTCAAGCCGCGCAATATGCCACCGCGAGAGGTCCCTGCGATGTTTTCGGCCTCCGCCGGCTTGGCACCCAGCCAGGCCCTGAGCCCGAGATAGATGAGGTAGCATCCGCCGGCGATCTGAACCAGCCAGGCAAGCCAGCCGATCCGGGTCAGGATCAGCGCCAGTCCCGTCATGGTGAGAATGGCATAGAAGGTCGCCGCGAAGGCAAGTCCCAACGTGGCGCCGAGAGCGACCTGCCGAGAGCCTGACATGGTCAGCCGGGAGATCAACGCGAAATTGGGCCCTGGACTAACGACTGCAACGGCGTAGAGCCCCAGCGTGGTGATGACGATCAGCAGTTCCGAACTCATCCGAATACCTCCGCGATGGACCCTTAACGCGCTCGGCGCCTCGAAGTGCCATTCGTCGCGGTTCGGCCCGCAAAGGCGGCTTCAGCACCAGAAGGCAGGAACTGTCTCCGCAAGCCGCGGTCCGATACGGAGCGGCGCGATCTTCTCCGCAAGCCCGGTGACATCGGAGATCTCGACCCCGAGGCCGCAGATCGTCGCAGGCCCGGACGCGGCCTCGAAGCGACCCTTCGGCATCTTCGATATGAACCGGTTCAGAGGCTCTTCCTTGTCCATGCCGAGCGAGCTGTCATAGTCGCCGCACATGCCGGCATCCGACATGTAGCCCGTACCTCCGTTAAGGATCTGGAAGTCGGCTGTCGGCACGTGCGTGTGGGTCCCGACCACCAGGCTCGCACGACCGTCGACGAAGTGCCCGAAGCATTGTTTCTCGCTCGTTGCTTCGGCATGGAAATCGAAGACGATCGCATCGGCCTGCTCCTTCAGGGGGCAAGCTGCAAGGATTGCCTCGGCGCTCTTGAACGGGTCGTCGAGCTCCGGGTGCATGAAGACGCGCCCCATGATGTTGGCGACGAGCACCCGGGCGCCATTGCGCGCGTAGTAGATTCCAGATCCCCGCCCGGGTGTCCCGGCGGGATAATTGGCAGGTCTCAGGAACTGGTCGTGGCGGGCGGCGAAGGTGATCGCATCCTTCTGATCCCAGACGTGGTTGCCGGTGGTGACCACGTCCGCCCCGGCGTTGATCGTTTCCAGGAAGATCTCTTCCGTGATGCCGAAGCCTCCGGCGGCGTTCTCACCGTTGACGATAACGAAGTCGAGCTTCAGGTCCGCCACAAGGCCGGGCAGCTTGTCCCAGACGGTCGTCCGTCCCGTCTTGCCCACCATGTCGCCCAGAAACAAAAGGCGCATTCTTTTCCAATCTACGCGACCCCTTCCGCATCGAAGGGTCGCAAACCGCTCTCCGTGAGGATCGCGTCCAGCCTGATATCATGAGGTTCGCAGGGGACAGATGCCACTTCCTGGCAGTCGAATGCAATCCCGATCAGCTTCGGATATACACCTTTTTGATGCAGGCGGTGAATAGCGCGGTCATAGTAGCCCCCTCCGTAACCGATCCTCTGGCCGCGTCGGTCGAATACGGAAAGCGGCATCAGCATGATCTGCGGGTCTAGCTCTTCTGCCTCCGGTCCTGGCGCCGACGTTCCGAATACCCCGGGCCGCAGCTCGGCGCCTGGCACGAGTTCGCGGAAAATGATGGTTTCCTTGTCCAGGATAACCGGAACACAAAGCCGGACACCGTGTTCACGAAGCAGTCCCATCAATGGCCTGGCATCGACTTCGGAGCGGATCGGCAGAAAACCGGAAACGATCGTTCCCGCGTCGACCAGGATGGCACCCGCCCCGATCGCGGCGATCGCCAGGCTTTTCTCAATCCGTTCTTCCAGCGGGATGGCATCGCGCAGCGCCAGCCGCTCGGCCCGAAGTGCCGCCTTCTCGCTGCCGAGATCGGTCATGACTGTTCCGCAGCCCTGCTGACAATCAGCTTGTCAATGCGGCGGCCATCGAGATCGACGACCTCGAAGGTCCAGCCATGGGTAGAGAAAGTCTCGCCCAGTTCCGGAAGGTGCTTCAACTCGTCGAGTACGAACCCAGCGACTGTTTCGTAGCCTGGATCATCGTCGATCTGAACGCCCATCTGGTCGGCGAATTCATCCACAGGCATC
>JAEYTV010000617.1 GCA_023433855.1 Pseudomonadota bacterium
GGGGCGTGCGCATCAGGTCAATAGCCTGCCTCGATGCTCCGCTGCCGTTCAGCAGGCTCTCAGCGAAGTCGAGCACGGAAGTCACCGTGCCGAAGAGGCCCGCATGGCCGGCCCCCTCAAGGGCAGCACAGTTTTCGTCATGCACTTCGCCCGAGAGCACACGACGGCGCCATGGGCAATCTTCCGTTGCCGCTGCAATGTGCGGGTCGGCCGAGAAGGCGAAGCCTGCGCCGGGATCAAGGTCCCGTACGGTTCTGCCGCTCAGCCGTTCGAGCACCAGTCCAAGCAGGATGAAGTTGATGTCGGAGTAAACGGCTGGGCCATGGCGCCATTCCCGCTGCAGGACGAAGGCGCGCAGGCGATCGGGATCGCGTCCGTAGGTATAGACCGGCTCGACGGCGGGAAAGGGAGTTTGGTGACCGAGACACTGCCGGAAGGTAACCTTCCTCTGCCAGGCGTCCGGATCATACTGGCGCAGATCCGGCAGGATCGTGGTCAGCGGCGCATCGAGATCGATGATGCCATCGTCGGCGAGCTTCAGGATGCGGGGGGTGGTGAATATGACCTTGGTGAGGGAGGCCAGATCGAACCAGGTGTCGAGGGTCAACGGCCGGGGCGCAGGTATGATCTGGGCCGCCCCTGACGCGCGCATCATGCGACCGTGATGAAGGTCGATCATTCCCAGAACGGCACCCGGCACCCGCTTGTGGTTCACCGCTTGTTGCACTGGGGCGAAGGCCCGCTCGAATATGGCGGCGAGGACGTCATCCGCGCTTGATCGGGTCAGTTCATCCATCATCGCAATCCCTAGGCTTCCGCGCGCGCCTTGTGATCCAGTCCAAAGGTCCGCCATTCCGGAGGCGGCGGCTCGAAGCCGCGCGGGCGCACCAATGATGGAACCTGCCGCGTATCAACTTCGAAGCGTTGTCTGCGACGTTCCATGCTGGGGACGGCCGCAATCAGCTGCCTTGTATAGGAATGCTGCGGTTTGGAAAGCACCGATGCTGCGTCACCGATTTCGACGACCTGGCCGGCATAAAGGACCGCTATACGGTGGGCAATGCGTTCCACGACGGCCATGTCGTGGGAAACGAACAAATAGGCAAGCCCGAGTTCACGCTGCAGGTCGACGAGAAGTTCGAGCACGTTCGCCTGAACGGAGACATCCAATGCGGATACCGCCTCATCGAGAACCAGGACGGAAGGATCGCGCATGAGCGCGCGCGCGATGCAGAGACGCTGTCGTTGTCCGCCGGAAAATTGATGCGGGTAGCGTTCGAGGCTGTCGTTCGGAAGGCCGACACGAGCAAGCAGCGCCTTCATTTTCGCGCGTGTCGCCGTGTCAATCCGTCCGCCCGATGCGATCACCGGCTCTGCAAGGATGCTGTCGACCCGAAGCCGCGGATTGAGGGAGGCGTATGGGTTCTGGAACACCATCTGGATGCTTGGCTTGAATGTCTCGGCGGTGCCGCCAGTCCCAAGGACGACGTCACCACGTGTGGGCGCGACGAGCCCCAGGATGGAGCGGGCCGTGGTCGACTTGCCTGATCCGCTCTCGCCGACGATCGCCAGCGTTTCGCCCGGCGCGACGTCGAAGGAAATTCCTTCTACCGCGTGGACCGATCCGGGTGAACGGCCGAGAAGGCCGCCTTTGACCTTGAAGCGGACCGTCAGATCCTTGACTGCCAGTACGGGCTCTGGCGGCGTTGTCCGTTGCCGCGCCACGTCGCGCCGGGCGGCGCGACCAAACTCGAAATGCGGCACAGCATCCAGAAGGTGTCGAGTGTAGGGGTGTTGGGGGTTGTCGAGAACCCTGTCCAACCCACCCTGTTCGACCGCTTCGCCCGCTTGCATCACCATGATCCTGTCGGCCATTCCGGCAACAAGTCCGATGTCGTGGGTTATGAAGATCATGGCCATTCCGGTGTCGCGCTTCAACTCCGCGAGCAGCGCCATGATCTGTGCCTGGACCGTGACGTCCAGTGCCGTCGTCGGTTCGTCTGCGATCAGCAGCCGCGGATTGCAGGCCAGGGCTGTCGCAATCATCACCCGCTGCAACATGCCACCCGAAAGCTGGTTGGGCGCATATCTCAGACGCCGGGCCGCATCGGGAATGCGCACCCGCTCCAGCGCGTCCTTAGCCGCGGCGCTTGCCTGTCTGCCCGTAAGCCCACGGTGGAGACGAAACGATTCCTCGATCTGCGTGCCGATCGTCAGAACCGGGTTGAGCGACGTCATCGGCTCCTGGAAGATCATGCCGATCTCCGAGCCTCTGATTTTCTCGAGTACCGGTTCGGTCGCAGCGGCCAGATCCACAACGCTGCCGTCGCGCCGCCTCAGGTTGATCGATCCGCCGGTGATCCTGCCGCCACCGAAATCCACCAAGCGGTTGATGGACAAGGCGGTGACCGATTTTCCGGAGCCGCTTTCTCCGACGATCGCAAGCGTTTCGGCCGCCGCAAGCTCGAAGCCGACGCCTTTGACAACCTCGTTTCTCGCCGGATCCCGGCCGAAGCCCACACGAAGACCGGACACCGAGATCAGTGGTTCGGCAGGTCTTTCGCTCACGCCGTCCTCCTCTCGGTCCTGGGATCGAGGATGTCGCGCAAGGCATCGCCAAGCAGATTGAAGCCGAGGATGCTGATCATAATGGCCAGTGCCGGAAAGATCAGGAGCCATGGCGCCATTTCCATCAGGTTGCGGCTGTCGGCCAACATCAGCCCGAGCGAGGAGGCCGGCGGCTGCGTACCAAGGCCTAGGAAGGACAGGCCCGCTTCTGTCAGCAGCGACCAGGCGAGTGCCAGCGTAACCTGTACCGTCAGCGGCGCGATCAGGTTCAAAAGTAGATGTCGGGTGAGGATATAGCTGCGGCTCGAATGGAAGGTGCGGGCGGCATCAACGAACTCGCGCGCCTTGATGGAGAGGGCCGGACCTCGAACCACCCGGGTGAAGATAGGCGTATAGACGATTGCAATCGCCGCGATGCTCGTCCCGGTTCCGGGGCCGGCGATCGCGATGATCAGGAGCGCCAGCAGGATGGCCGGGAACGCCAGCAAGACGTCCATGACGCGCATCACAAACCCATCCCAGGCCCTCCCGAACCAGGCGGCGGTAAGCCCGAGCATGGTGCCGGCAAGCGCCGCCAGAGCGACGGAGCAGAAGCCGACGAGAAACGACTGTGACACGCCCGCCATCAACCGGCTCGCGACATCGCGGCCGAAAAGATCGGTGCCCATCCAGAAGGTGGCGCTTGGAGCCTGCAAGCGGGCGATGCGATATTGCTGCAGCGGATCGTGCGGCGTCAGACCAAGCGTGCCAAGCAGTGCGACAATCACGTAAACCAGGACAATCGTCCCGCCGATCCTGCCGCTCGGGTGTGAGAAGATCGCCCGGAGCATCGACATCAGCCGCCTCCGCCTTCTCCCAGGCGGACCCGGGGATCCAGGGCGACGTAGGCGAGATCGACAAGCAGGTTGACGATCATGAAGTTGAAGGCGATGAACAGCACGCATCCCTGCACCAGGGCATAATCCCTCTGAAGAATCGCATCCAGGACCAGCCGGCCCAGACCCGGCAAGGCGTAGATCTGCTCTACCAGCACCGCGCCTCCGAGCAGGTAGCCGAATTCGATGCCGGTCAGGGTGATGACAGGGATGAGCGCGTTCGGCAGCGCGTGGCGCCAGATGACGCTCATGCGCCGTACCCCCTTGCTGCGCGCGGTGCGAACATAATCGTCCTTCAATACGTCCAGCATGGCCGAGCGGGAAATGCGGGTGACCGACGCGGCAAAGCCGAGACCGAGCGTCAGCGCGGGCAGGAACAATTGCCCGAAGTTTTGAAGCGGATCTGCAAGGAGCGAGGTGAACTCACCCATGTTCGGAAGGATGCCGAGACCTGCTGACAAGGCATAGATGATCAACAGGCCCACGACGAAGTTCGGCGTCGACTGTCCCATCATCGCGGCGATCCTGACTGCGAGGTCCGCCATTCTCCCGTTTCGGGTGGCAGCGAATATTCCTGCCGGAAGGCCGGCAAGAAGCGCGACGCAGAGCGACATCAGGGCAAGTTGCAAGGTGAGCGGGAACCGCTCAAGGATAACATCCAGCACTGGCCGCCCATAGGTCACCGATATCCCGAGATCTCCTCCGAAGACCCCCAGAAGCCAGCGCCAGTACTGCGCGAGAACGGGCCTGTCGATGCCGAAATAGGCTGCCAGCGCACTCCGTTGTGCCGGAGTGAGAAGGCCCGCTTCAGTCCCCAGCATTGCGGTTATCGCATCTCCGGGCACCATGCGGATCGCGACAAACACTAGGACGGAAACGCCGAACATGACCAGCGGAAAGGTCAACAGCCTTCGCGTCAGATAAGTCATGACCGCACGATCCTCGCTTGACCCATGTCAGCCCGACGTCACGGCCGGAGGCTGACTTTGCTCAAGCCGAAGAGGGACCCTTCCGGGGTGGCGACAAACCCCTCGACGTTCTTCTGCTGTGCGGTATAGCTGAAGGAGGTATAAAGCCAAATCCATGGTGAAACCTCCGCCAGATGTTCGTCGAACTGGCGGAAGATCTGCTTGCGCTTCGTCGGGTCGGTTTCCTCGCGGCCCTTCTGCATGAGTTCGTCGAGAGTGTCGTCGATGTAATTGGCGACCTTCTGAAGGTTGCCGGCCTTCGTCCAGTAGCGGTTATACATGGAGTACGGATCGGCACGGCCACCGTTCAGCGCGACCGCCATGTCGAAATCCCCCTTCAGCCAGGCGTCCACGAAGACGTTCAGTTCCATCATCCTGATATCGAGCTTTACGCCGATCTCGGACAGTTGTGACTGGATGACCTGCGCTTCGGCAGCTGCGGTCGTCGGTTCTCCGTTGGCGGCGATCACGGTTGCGGAGAAGCCGTCTGCATATCCCGCGTCGGCCATCAGCTTCCGGGCCTTCTCCAGATCCTGCTTGTAGCAGAACAATCCGCCTGGATCGCTGGTATAACCGGGCATCGTCAGCGGACCTGTGATCTTGCCCTCGCCGAGCGCCGCCGTATCCAGAACTTCCTGACGGTCGACCGCGCACGAGATCGCCTGGCGTACGGCGAGCTTGTCCATCGGCGTGCGGGAGGCATTGAGCTGCAGGACATGATAGGCGAGAACCGGAGTGCGGTTGAGGGCAAGATCAGGTTCGTTGGGTATGAGGGTCGCAACCAATGGATCGTTCAGCAGGGCAAAATCCAGCTGTTTGGCACGTAAAGCGGCGAGTATGGAAGTCTCATCCGGCAGAACGCTGATGTCGATCCCTTCCACGCCAGGCTTGTCCCCCGCCCAGTTCTCGTTGGGCGAGAGCACTCCCTTGGCATTCGGTTCCCAGCGCTCCAGCCTGAACGGTCCCGATCCGACGGGCTTGGTGCCGATCGAACCCGCGGCGATCTCGCTGGCCGGGACGATCGCGGCATTGATGCTCGCCATTGCCGTCAGGAGAGGGACGTCCGGTTGCGACAGCCTGAAGACGACGGTCCGGTCATCAGGCGTCTCGATGCTCTCGATAGAGCGGAAATTGGCGCGGGCGGCGGCGGCCGTTTGTTCGTCTAGAATGCGCTCGAAAGACGCCTTCACATCGGATGGAGTGACGGATTTTCCGTCCTGAAATTTCGCATTAGGATCGAGCTTGAAGACAAGCTGCTTTCCGTCGTCGGAAAACTCCCATGACGCGGCTATCGCAGGGACTATCTGCAGATCCTTGTCGAGACGTACCAGCGGCTCGTAGATCAACTCCAGCAACCGGATCGACGCGAAGGCGGTCTGCTTGTGGGGATCGAGGCCGGTTGCGTCTTGGGACCACGCCATGCGCAGTCGGGCCGCCGTGGCTGGAGTGGCGGGTATAGTGGCAACGAGGGCTGCCGATACCGCCAACCCCCAAATGCATCCCTTTGAAAAACGTCGTGCCATGTCAGTGTTCCCTCTTCTTGTTTCTTGTTCCCGGATGAGCGTTCGTTCGGCTGTCTCTAGCTTGGGCTCTCGCCAAGCGCTGCCCTGAGAAAACCTCCGCTTCGTGCCAGAGCGGCGCGGGCCGCATCGACGCTCATACCGGTCAGGTGAATCAGGATCGCCAGCTTGACGTCGTTTCCGGCAGCCTCAAGCGCCCGCTGCGCCTCATCCGGCTCGCATCCGGTGGCCTGGATGACGATGCGGACAGCGCGGGCAAGCAGCTTGCGGTTACTGATATTCAGGTCGACCATCAGGTTCTGATAGGTCTTTCCCATGCGGATCATGCTTGCCGTGGTCAGCATGTTGAGCACCAGTTTCTCGGCGGTGCCAGACTTCAGGCGCGTCGATCCGGTCAGGATTTCGGGGCCGACGACGGGCGAGATGGCAATGTCGGCGAGGCGTGCGATCACTGAATCCGGGTTGCAGGAGAGGGCCACAGTTCTTGCACCTACCTGCCTGGCATAGTCGAGCGCACCGATGACGTAGGGCGTTCGGCCACTCGCCGCGATCCCGACAACGACATCATCAGTTGTGAGCCCGATGTCAGCAAGCGCCTGGCTGCCTCCCTGCGGATCGTCCTCCGCGCCTTCCACCGCCTGCGTCAATGCCTTCGGACCACCCGCAATCAGACCTACCACCATGTCTTCCGGCACGCTGAAGGTGGGCGGGCATTCCGAGGCATCGAGGACGCCAAGCCGCCCGCTGGTGCCGGCCCCGACATAAACGAGCCGCCCGCCTTGATGGAAGGCTCTCACGATCTCGTCAACGGCCTCGGCAATCCGGGGAATGACTTTCTCGACGGCGGGCGCGACGCCTTTGTCCTCTTCGTTGATCCTGCGGAGCACATCGATCGTCGGCAGGAGGTCGATGTCCATTGAATGAGGATTGCGGCGCTCGGAAACCAGTACTTCCAGTTCGGACAGAAGTCGTGTGTCGCTCATGATTTGCCTTCAAGATCCAGTTGGAAACAGTAGCGGCGGAGCCGCGCGCGCTTCCATGCTATTCCCGGACTTTCTTAGGCCTAGGATTATCTATTCAACCTGTCAACGTATGTTGGAATAATCTATTCCACTTCGCCTCCATGGTCCGGGATCTTATTGTTGTTCCGCAGTTCTCCGGGCAAGGATGATTGCCCCGGAAACGGCATCGCTGTCGGCAGGCTTCAGGCGCCTGCGGACGTCCGGCGCCAGCCAGGGTTCAAGTGGCGTCGCGAGACCGCCGAGAAGAGCGACGCGCGGGGCGCCTTGATCGAACAAGGTTCGCACCAGGATATCGATCTGTTCGGCCGCGCTTTGAACTATGCGACGTGCCGCCGAGTCTCCCTGGTCGGCGTGGCGCATGACCATGGGCGCGAGCGCTGCGTAGTCCGTGGCTGAAGCGCTGTCCATCCATGCGACAGCTTGCATCGCGTCGTGCCGGAAGCGTTGAAGGACCTCCTTCAGGAGTGCCGTCGTCTCTATCCGGCCATCATGGGCACGCAGGGCCAACTGGATGGCCTTCAGGCCGAGATCGGCCCCGCTGCCTTCGTCCGAGATGGGAAAGCCGTAGCCGCCGATCCGTAGCGGCCGATCGTCAACAAATCCGAGGCCGATCGAGCCGGTGCCGGCAATCACGATCGCGCCGTCGAGACCGGAATGAGCGCCAAGGCAGGCCCCCATGCCGTCGCTGGTAAATTCCAGGCTGGCAAAGGGATGGGAAATGGCCTTCAGGGCGTCCAAGGCCCCGACACGATTGATCCCCGCCAGACCGACGCCGACATGGGTGAGGGCAACCTCGTCCCGGCCGAAGCCGGCTTCATCGAAGGCGGCGTCGATAGCCCGCGAAATCGATGCCCAGGCCGCCTCGATCCCAAGCCTCGTTGTTGCAGGTCCGGAAAGTCCCTGACCGACGACGGTGCCGCTGACGTCTTCAAGACGGGCTCGGCAGCCGGTTCCTCCGCCATCCACGCCCAGGAAATAAGAGGTATCGTCCGCGGTCATTCGGTCAGCCGTTCGATGTCTGCTCCACATTGCTTCAGCTTGCGATCGAGTTGTTCGTAACCGCGGTCGAGATGATAGACGCGATTGACGATCGTCTCGCCGCTGCACACAAGCCCCGCCAGGACGAGCGAGACGGAGGCCCGCAGATCGGTCGCCATGACCTGCGCGCCTTTGAGGGGCGTTCCGCCCCGTACCAGCGCAGTGGTCCCTTGCAGCGAGATATGCGCGCCAAGCCTCGTCAACTCCGGCACGTGCATAAACCGGCTTTCGAACACGGTCTCCCGGATCAGAGAGGCGCCTTCTGCGCAGGCTGTCAGGGCCATGAACTGCGCCTGCAAATCGGTTGGAAAGCCGGGGTACGGTTCGGTGGTGATTTCGGTGGCGCTCAGTGGCCCGTCACGCGCTACAACCAAACCGCGGTCGCTCGGCCAGACGCTGACCCCCATAGCTTCAAGGACCTGCACGACAGCGGCCATGTTCTCCAGGCGCGCATTCGTTAGTTCGAGCATGCCACCGGTGATCGCAGCAGCGACCGCATAGGTGCCGGCCTCGATACGATCCGAGATGCCATGATGCCTTGCGGGACGCCAGGTCGTGTTTCCCTGGACAAGGATGCGGTGGGTTCCCGCACCTTCGATCTTGGCGCCCATGGCATTCAGGCATGCCGCGAGATCGGCCACCTCCGGCTCCCGCGCGGCGTTCAGGATCTCGGTTTCGCCATTGGCGGCGGTTGCTGCCATCATGGCAGTCTCGCTGGCACCGACAGAAGGTGACGGGAGGACAATGCGCACCCCGCGCAGGCCATGCGCTGCCGAGGCAACGATCTGTCCCCTCTCAACCTCGATTTCGGCACCCAGGGCCGCAAGTGCCTTGATGTGCATGTCGACCGGCCTTGCGCCGATCGCGCAGCCCCCCGGCAGCGACACGCGGGCATGTCCGAATCTTGCAAGCAGCGGCGCCAGAACAAGCACCGTTGCGCGCATCTTCCGCACGGTGTCATAGGAGGTTTCCGTCGACTGTATGGACCGGGCGTCGATAATCGTGGAATGGGCCGACCGGGTGATCTCGGCTCCGTGCAGGTGCACGACCCCAAGCATGTTCTCGACGTCGGTGACCTGAGGCAGGTTGGTCAGCTCAACCGGGTAGGGACTCAACATCGATGCTGCTATCTGGGGCAAGGCAGCGTTCTTGGCCCCGGCGATCGTCACCGCTCCCTGAAGGCGATGTCCGCCCGTGATACGCAATCTGTCCATGACGAGCCTGCCGGGAATCCGAGGGATCGGAAGTCATCCGGGCCGAACGTAAACCTCCCACGGCGCCTGTCAATCTTGTGGAATTATTTATTCCTATGCGCGACCCCTGTGGTCTTCGGAGACAATGTTGCGGCAGTGGGCTACTGTTATCTTCCGTAAGTCGCACTGCAGTGTGTGGAGGAGCCCGAAGACGCATGTCAGTGCTGAAGAAGATCAACGCGCAGCTTGATTCGATGGCGCCCGCTGACCGAACGATCGGACAGTTCATTCTCGACAATCCGGACCAGATGCTGCGACTTTCGTCCGCTGCGCTCGCGGCGGAGACTGGCCGAAGCCAGTCGAGCGTGGTGAAGTTCAGCCAGAAGCTCGGTTTTTCCGGTTATCAGGATCTGAAGCTCGCCGTCAGCGAGGCCAAGGCGAAGGAATGGCACGCGCCTCCGGGACTAATCCACGGGACAATCGAGGTCGGCGACAGCTATCTGACGATCCTGCAGAAGCTGATCGGCAGCAAGATGCTGTCTATGCAACAGACACTTTCGGTCAACAGCGAGGCCGAGATTGCGCGAGCTCTTGCGGCTTTGGATGGTGCGCGGCGCGTCCACTTGGCGGGTGTCGGCGCTTCGTCGCTGGTCGCCCGGGACTTCTCCTACAAGCTGGCGAAGCTTGGACGCGTCGTACTGCATGACAGTGACAGCCATGTGCAGATGGCGAATGCTTCAACGCTGCGCGAGAACGATGTGCTGTTTGCGCTTTCCTATTCCGGCAGCAGCGTGGAGACCCTGCGAATCGCCGAACTCGCGCAAAAGGGCGGCGCGACGGTGATCTCGGTCACCGGGGTTGAAGGCGGGCCCCTTCTGCAGGTCGCCGATATTCGCTTGTACACCGTTGCGGATGAGGAGCGGGTGCGGTCATCGTCGATCACCGCGCGCGATGCCCAACTGATGCTGACGGATCTTCTGTTCATCCTGCTCGTTCAACGCCAACCCGACGCCAACGAGTATGTCCACAACAGTGAACTTGCCGTTTCGGTACTGAAAGCAAGGTGAGCTTGACGGCATCAGGCGTTTGGCTGGTGCTTCAGCCGCATCACCTTGAAGAACCCGTTCGGGAATACCGGTGTAATATCGGCGACCGCGAAGTCTCCCCGTGTCTGCGCCCACCCAGCGATCCTCGATATCCGAAAAGTCGAACTCCAACCGATCTTGTGGACGAGCGGTGCAACCGCGTTTTCGATTGCCCCCTGCAGGCCCCGTCCATCCCCAAGCTTGCTGGCGATGATGATTTCTCCACCAGGCCGCAGAACTCTCGCGCATTCGTCCAGGGCGCGTTCGGGATCGGGGATCAGCGTGACCACAAAGGGCAGACAGACCGCATCGAAAGAACTGTCGACGAAATCGAGCTGGTGGGCGTTCATGACCCGCAGATCCCGGACATGAGCAAGCCGGTCACGCAGGACCTTCTCCTTGGCTCGGGCGATCATGTGCTCCGACAGGTCTATGCCGGTGACGGCGCAGGCTCTCGGATAGTGTTCCAGCACCAGGCCGGTACCGACCCCCACCTCCAGAATCTCCGTCCCGGCTTCGGCGGCCAGGCGTGCGACGGTGCGATGCCCGTCACGCAAGAGGCGACGGTAGACCCGATCATAGATCGGCGCCCAATGCTGGTAGACACGACGCTGGTGCTGAATGGTGTCGCGTTCGGCTGCCAATCCCGCCCCCGTTTAAAGATCCTGTCCGTAAGACAACAGCCGTTTTCCCGGATGGTTCCGCTGGCCCGGGCACACTACGGCGCCGGACGGGCCTCAACCGCGCAACGCTGAAATGAACTCCCTTGCCTTGGCGGCGACAAGTCCGACATCTGCACCCGGCTTATAAAGCGCAGAGCCGATTCCGAATCCTGACGCTCCGGCAGCCGTGTAATCGGCCATGTTCTGGGGAGTGACGCCACCCACCGCGAGCACGGGTATGTCTTTCGGCAAGACGGCCTTCCATGCCTTGATCACGAGCGGAGGAATGGCTTCGGCAGGGAATGCCTTGATCCCGACGGCGCCAGCCTCGATCGCGGCGAAAGCTTCCGTTGGGGTCGCGACGCCCGGCAGGCTGATCATTCCGGCAGCCCGAGACGCCCGGATGACGGCGGTATCGGCATTGGGTGAAATGATGACCTTGGCGCCAGTGGAGGCGACGTCTGACACCTGGGCCTGCGTCAGCACAGTTCCAGCGCCGATCAGGGCCTGGTGACCGAACCGCTTCACGAGCTTCTCGATGCTCTTCAGCGGCTCCGGGGAATTGAGTGGTACTTCGATGATCCGCCAGCCTGCCTCTACGAGCACTTCGCCGACGGCCTCGGCTTCCTCCGGCCGGATGCCCCTCAGAATGGCGACGAGATTGCACGCCTTCAAGACCTCTTCAAAACTCATTTCAGAACTCCTTACCTGTTCGTCAAATGCTCTGCGATGGCGAGGATACCTTGCTTTGCAGCGTCGCTCGGCCCCGGTTCCACGACAAGATCGAACAGAGGAGCAATACGGCCATATCTCGTGTTCAAGATATTGTTTCCGACGATGCCGATCGTGTCGCCGCTCCTGAACCAGCCGCCGCCGCGGGCCTGCCGGAACTCCGACCCGATCAGCAGGCCTGATACGTAGTCCAAAGTATCCTCCGGCTTCATCTGTCCGTCCAGGATGCCCGTACGGGCACTGAAGGCAGCCGAGAGGAAGGCGTCTGCCGCAACGGCGTCGCTGGCTGCAAAGCGCGCGCCAAGATCGAAGGCATCCCAGCGTGGTTCTTGCCCGGCTGGGGGCTCCTCGGCTCTCGCAATGAAGGAGTGCTTGGTCAGGAGCGAGAAAATCTCGCCCGTGACATAGGTCTGGAAGCCGACGATTCGGCCGCTCTCGACCCGAGCCCATTTGCTATGGGTTCCGGGGAGCACCAGTGTCCGGTTCTCATCCAAGCCGTAGCCGACGATCTGGGTTTCCTCGCCACGCATGACGTCGGGGAACGGTTGAGCCGCGGGGTTGCGCATGCCGGGCAGGAAAGTGATGACGGCGCCGTTTTCGAGCGTCTTCGTGCGGGTGCCCGCCGCGAGCTCCGCAACGCCCGCAGGCGTATCCACATAGGGCACTTCCATCCAGCCGTTACGACTGGTGATCATCCCGCTCGCCAGCAGCGGCAACGGGCCGTGGGCCGAAAACCAGTCGCCGACCGCCTGCATCAGCGTCGCTTCGAACGCCCGATCCTGGACGAACTGAATGCCGCCGACGGATGACTCGCGTGTGTCTATCGTCCCGCCGTCATCGGCCACAAGCGTGGCGCGCAGGGAACTGGTGCCCCAGTCGAGAATGATCGAGCTTGGTCTTGGCATCAACGAAATCTCCTCAGCGGCAGGGGCCTTCGATAGCCTGTAGCGTGTCCATCTGTCGAGAGCCGACACCGATGATCCACCACCGCTCTGGTCGCGAGTCCCTTGACTGACCGATCGACGTGCGCCGCCGAAGCTCTCCCGGGACATGTTGAATTTCCATGCCAGGCTTGCCATCTATTGGAAATACCAATCAAGGAGGAAGGCATGACGACGACTACCGAACGGGCCGTTCTGGCAGGCGGTTGTTTCTGGGGCATGCAGGATCTGATCCGTCGTTTTCCCGGCGTGATCTCGACGCGCGTGGGTTACAGCGGAGGTGATGTGCCGAACGCCACCTATCGCAATCACGGTACCCATGCAGAAGCGATCGAGGTCATCTTCGATCCCGCCCGCGTCAGCTACAGAGATCTCCTGGAGCTCTTTTTTCAGATCCATGACCCGACTACGAAGAATCGCCAGGGCAATGACGTCGGGTTGAGCTACCGGTCGGCGATCTTCTATGCCGACGACGAGCAGAAGCGCGTGGCGGAAGAGACCATCGCCGATGTCGACGCGTCCGGACTGTGGCCGGGCAAGGTGGTGACCGAAGTGTCCCCGCTCGGAGACTTCTGGGAGGCGGAGCCCGAGCATCAGGATTACCTGGAGCGTTATCCAAACGGCTACACCTGCCACTTTCCTCGCCCGAACTGGAAGCTGCCGAAGCGGTCCAACGTCGCTGCCGCCGAATGACCCACCTGTACAGATA
>JAEYTV010000317.1 GCA_023433855.1 Pseudomonadota bacterium
GTGCCGGCCTAACCGAATTCGGCCAGGAACTGCTCTGCCGCTACCGGAAAATGGAGGAGGCGAGCAGGGATGCGTTGCGAGCCGATCTCGACTGGCTGTCCGCCAAGAGTGACCCCGGCTTCCAGCCGGTTGCCAAGACGGTCGAAGCCTGACCGCCCTCACCTCATCCTGATCTGCGACAAAGCCCACAGGGTATCGGCACTGATGCCGCCGCCGCCGCCGCCAAGAATGCTCGCAGCCGCGCTAGACCCAGCGGCATTGGCCTCAAGGTCATACATGATGGTGAAGCGGGTAATCAGTTTCTGCAGTTTCTCGGGATCCGAAAGTTCCTGAAGATCAAGCTTGCTTTTCACCAGCTTGGCCTGCTGATCCACATCCATATTGCCGATCTCGGCCGGCAGACTGAAGGCGATCCGGAAAAACTCCATCAGTGCTTCGTCTCCCAGGATGACATAGGGATCGGTGATGCTGTCCGCCATCCGCGCAAAATAAAGCGCAAGCCGCACGCCTGCATTGTCCTCGCCCTCCTGGGTTTCGAGCATCTGGCGTATGTAATTGCTCTCCGTTGCCATGACTTCGCCGCCGTTCTGCACCTTGCCGGCTGAGCTGCGGTCGATCTCGCCCCTGGAGTCGAAGTTGAATGTGCCGACGATCTGTGCAAACCGCTTGTCGGCTTGCGAATTGACGAAGCTCTGGGGATCGTTGAGATCCGACATGAAGGCCTTTTTCAGGAAATCAGCCGAAACTGTGGACGGGTCGATGCCCTTCGACGTGAGAAGAATATCAACCAGCTTGCGATCGGCGAGGAATTCGTCGCGACTGTCGATCCGCTGCATCGTGTCGGTATAATATTTCGCCTCCTGCTCGGCCTTCTTCTTGGCGGCCTCGAGTTCATCCCCCTGCAAGAAACGGGTCTTGCGCAGGATGTAGTCCTTGGCGACATTGGTGATGGTGGAATTGGACTGGGCGAGAACTGGAGTGGTAACCTCGCCGCTGCGGGTGAAGTTGAAGAGCTTCGCCAGGCTGACCAGCCTCTCGTCCTTCAACTGATAGATATAGCTCTTTGGGTCCGCCAGATCGCTTCGCAGCGCGCTCTTCAGTTTGAAAGCGGAATATTCCGACGGCTCGATCCCGACCGCCGAGAGGGCGAAGATCAGGCTGTCCCGGGCCTCCGTCTTGAACAGATCATCGAGCGTCTTGATGGCAGCCATGTCAAGTTTGTAGAACCTGACCGCCTTGTCAAAAGCCTCTTCCTGCTTGTCATCCCACCTGCTCATGTAATTGGTGCGGGTCGAATTCGTCTGGGAGGTCGTTTGAGCGCCTCCAGCGGCAACGGTTCCGTCCGTGCCGAAGTTGAAGGCCCTGGCGAGCTCGAGATACTGGGGCCGCTCGCCCGCGTACCTGTTGGCATAGCTTTCTGGATCGGCGAGATCGCTGGTCAGAATCTGCTCGATCGTCGACTTGACGATGTAGCTCTCGTCCAGATCAAAGGCAGTTTTGATATACTTCAGAATACGCGGATCCCCGGTCAGATCCGTGACGCTGGTGGCCGTGGCCAGCTTGCTTTCAAAATACTCCTGGTTGAACATTGCCTCGGCATGCGTCACGCGCGTCTGCTTGTTGAAATAGCCGCCGACGATCTCCTGCAGCTTGCTCCCTGTTACGATGCCCGAGGCAGGCACCGTGCCATCCGCATTGAAGTTGAAGTCTTCCGCTAGCGTCTTCATTACGGCCAGATAACTGGCATCCGCCTTGGTAGAGCTGATAATCTTGGCAAGCTCCGCGCGACGGGCATCCGTTTGCTCTACAGGCACGAGCCTGGAATTGAACTCGTCGAGAGTGGCCTGGTTCTCCAGGAGGGCTGCGCCGTCACGGGCGAGCCCGTCATCGATACTCTGCAAGCTCGCGCGCTTTGCAGCGATCGAGTCTTCGAGCTCGGCCTGGTCGACATCGGGATCTCCCCTCTGCGCCTCAAGACTGGCGATCTCCTGTTGTGTCGTCGCCTTCGCCTCGTTGCCAGCCTGAATTGATTGCTGCAGGGTGGACACGACACCAATCACGCCCTGACGGGCGGCCAGTTCCGCGTCCTCGGTTTTCGCCGCCTCATATTGGCTCAGCTTGTTGCCATAGGCGGTGTTGTAGTAGCTGTTCGGGTCATTCGGGTCGCTGGTCAGCACTCCGCGTATGGCGGTGTAGTTGTAGTACCGCGCGTCTATCCCGTAGGCAGTGAACATATAGTCCCGCAGGCGTTCATTTCTCAGGAATTCGTCGACCGTCTTGATGTTGCCCGCCTGTCCGAGCATGACCCGGAAATAGCGCGTATCCTCTTCGATTGTGTCATTTCGTGATGCAATCGTCTGGTCGTAGGTGTCGAACAACTCGTCCATCTGGCCGTCCGATTGAGGGACTGCACCCTCGGTCGACGATGTGCCGAAGTTGAACGCGGCCGCAAAGTTCTTGTAGCGATCATCGGTGAGACGATTGGCAAAGCTGTTGTCGTCACCCAGGTCGCTTTCGAGGACCTGCTTCATGAACGCCTTGGCGTATATCATCTCTTCCAGTCCGTGGGCCTTCATGGCGTAGGAATAAAGACGATAGTCGTCCAGGAACTCATCGATGGACCGGATCTTGCCGATGTTTTCCTGATAATACTTGGTATCATTGGCCACCATCGTCTGGTTGGCCACCAGCTTCAGGCTTTTCTGAAGGTCGCGGTTGACGAGATCGAAGGTGAGGTAAGTTGATACCATAGCAGGCGCGCCCCAGTCGGAATTATGCTGCAGCAAGTATCCCAGGCCATCCTTGCCCGGGGCTTTAGGCCTTCGTCTACTGTCCCGCGACTGGACAGCGCGGGGGATTCACCTTCCGGAAACCCAAAGAGATTCACTTTCACTAACCATCCAGAGATGCAAAGCTTCTTTAACCGCGATTTTTAAGCAGTCTCGAACATGCCCGCCCTATGTTCTGGCCATCAGAGGACAAAAGTCCCGCAGAGAAACCGGAAACGGCTCTCAGGTAAAACAAGGGTAGCATATCGATGACCAACACTGTTCTGAAGCCCGCATGGGCAGGGTCGACATTGAGGCTCGATCCGTCTCGTTTCCCGCAGCAGGTTACCTATGCGCTGCGCGAGACATCAGGAGATGTCACTATCACCATCGACGAGCGCGGCGCAGTGCTGCGCAAGATCCTTCCGACAAGCGGCCTGCCGCTTTCCTTCGCCCTGCCTGCACGAGCGTTCAGGGGGGTCGCCGCGCGCGCCATCGATCATGGCGACGGCGAAGTTACCGTCACCCTTGAGCTTCACCACGAAGATCCGGAGCTGTGCATCCCCCTTCTGGTCGCTCATGATCTTTGCGATATCGCCGCCGACTGGCGCACTTGGTCGGAAGCGTTTCGTATTCCCATGTTGATGGTGGAAGCCGACGGCATTGCCCGTCCGCTCGAGAACCACGTGGGTGACGTCCGCTCAAACGGTTCCAAGCCCCGGCGTCGGTATTCCTATTTCGCCGAGCGGCGCCCGCGCTTCCTGGTACGCCGCAACACCGGCAGTCTCGGCGTCACCATGAAGATCGAAGGCAAGGAGATTATCGCGCGCCGATAGGCTTTGTTTGTCCCTTTGCCCATGGCTTGCGCGATAGTGAGGAAGCCCGACCATCCGCCGGTCGGGCTTTCCTGCTTAGAGCACCAGCGAAAGAACGAGTCCGATAAGCAGGATGAGGCCCACGTGGTGGTTCGACTTGAAGAGCTTCAGGCATTGCTCGCCATTGTCGATGTCGAGGATCCATATCTGCCAGCCGAACATCACCGCCGCAGCCAACAGACCCAGATAGGCGGCGAAACCGACGCCTGCGGCAACGAAAGCGAAAATCAGGAATAGGAGCGTCAGGCCATAAAGCCTGACGAGCCATTTCTTGGTGTTCTCGCCAAACAACCGGGCCGTGGAACGAACCCCGATCAGTTGATCATCCTCTTTGTCCTGATGCGCATAGATCGTGTCATAACCCACGGTCCAGCTCACAGCCGAGAGATACAACCACACGGGTGCCCAGTCGAGGCTGGCGAACAGTCCGGCCCATCCCATCAGCGCTCCCCAGGAAAACGCCAGGCCCAGGAAGAACTGAGGCCAGTCGGTGAACCGTTTGGCAAACGGATAGATCGCCACAAGGCCGAGCGACAGAATGCCGAGAAAGATCGAGAAGGCGTTGAACTGCACAAGCACCAGAAGACCCACGAGGGCCTGGAATACGATGAAGACCTTGGCCTCCAACCGCGATACGCGCCCGGAGGGCAACGGACGCGAGCGGGTCCGCGCAACTTCCATGTCGATTTTCTGGTCGACCAGGTCATTGTAGGTGCAGCCGGCGCCACGCATGGCAACCGAGCCCACGAAGAAGAGGATGAGGTGAAAAACAAAAAGCCCGGGGGAAAACAGCCCCGTGTCCCGGGCAGCATTGGCAGCGAGTGCAGCCGACCAGAAACAGGGCCACATGAGCAGTTGCCACCCGATCGGCCGGTCCCAGCGTGCCAATTGCGCATAGGGCCAGCCCGCGCGGGGCAGCACGCGATAAACCCAGTTATCGGAAGGTGCGTCGGCCACCCGGCCGCTCGAGTGGTCGGCGTTCGTCATGGCACGGTTCTAGCGCCCCGCCGAGCGAACGGTCAAGCGACGCGCTGTCCGCACCGCCAGGTTCAAAGCTTGGTCGCAATGACCACGCCGTTCAACATGGTCATGTCCATGGCGGGACGATCGAAGGGCTGTGCAAGGCCGCTGACTGAAGGAGCGACAAGCGCGTCGGCAATGGATTTCGCCGGCAGGACCCGCACATCACCCCAGCCATTGGCTTCAAAGGCGCGCCTGTAGTCTACAGGCCGTTTTCGATTCGGCTGCCCTGGAAAGCTCAGTAACCGATAAAGCCAGGCGGGAAACCTGTAGATGTTGTTCGGGTCCCGTTCGCGTATCCAGCGGGAGTGGGTCTGGAAGTCCACGATATGGAGACTGATGCAGCCGCGCCGAGCAACGCTGCTCAGATCGGCGATCGTTCTCTCGATATCGTCGAAGTGCTCGAACGCAGCGCAACTGACGATCAAGTCGAACTTCCGTCCGGATGCAGCCTTGGCAATGTCGAAATCCGGCTCTACCCTATAGTCGAACAAAGGGGAGCTATGTCCGGTCAAGGCTGTCGCCCGGCTGACGGCCTCCGGTGCAAGCGGGTGTGGGAAACGGTCTATGGTGTCGGCGAAGAAGGACGCCGGCTCGTCCCCGGCAAGCCGGAATGCGTCCACTGCGAGGTAGGACCTTGCACCGTGCGCCAGTAACAGGGCGCCCGTGCCAAGCGAGGAGCCCGGACCGAGCTCAAGCACATCGCGGTCCTTGTACGCCACTCCCGGAGGAAGGAAGCGGCTCCAGGATTCAACGACATCCTGCACATAGGCATGGCGCCCGTCCCAGTTCTCGTCAGCGACTGTGTTGGGCTTCGTATAGCCCCGAAGACGATGTTTCGCCCAGACGAGTGTCAAAACACCCAAACCGAGTGTTTGCATCGCCGTATTACGCAGAACGTCTTGCATAGGTCGGATCCCAGCTCGCAGCCGGATCCGAATAGCACAGGAGCATGTGTTCCTGTGGGAGAAGATGAATACAAGGTAAACGCAGCCCGCGTGTCGCGGCTAGCCGGCAATCTGGTCGAGCGGCAAACGGCGCTGCTCGAAGGCCTCGAGCTGAGCCTCCCGCTCGTGGATGTAGTTGCGGTTGTCCGGGACAGCCGTCCGGTTCTTCACGATCTGCATCTGGAAGATGAAGAAACTCTCATGGGTAAAGGCCATCTCGGAGGCGGCCAGATAGAACTCCCACATCCGCAGGAAACGTTCGTCGTAGAGGGCAACCACCTTCTCCTTGTTCGCCATGAAGCGTTCTCGCCAATGACGCAGCGTATAGGCGTAGTGCATCGGCAGGATTTCGATGTCCGATACGAGCAGACCCGCCTTCTCTACCGCCGGCATCACCTCGGCGAGGGACGGTATGTAGCCGCCCGGGAAGATGTATTTTTCGATCCAGGGATTGTTGTAGACTGCCGGATAGGGCTGCCCGATCGAATGGAGCACCATGACCCCGTCATCGGCCAGCACGTCGTTCACCTTCCAGAAGAATTTCCCGGAGTTCAGGCGGCCCACGTGCTCGAACATCCCCACCGAGACCACGCGATCGTATTTCTCGGGCGGCAGGCGATTGTAATCCTGAAGCTCGAAGCGGACGCTATTGGCAAGCCCGCGCTTGGCCGCCCGCTCCCGCGATATCTTCAACTGTTCGGTGCTGAGGGTTATGCCGGTGACGTTTACCTCGGAGGACTCCGCCAGATACATGGCCATGCCGCCCCAACCGGAACCGATGTCCAGTACCCGATGGCCCGCCCCTGCCAAGAGTTTGGCGGCAATGTGCCGCTTCTTGGCAACCTGCGCCTCGTCGAGCGAGATGCCCGCCGGATTGAAGTAGGCGCAGGAGTACTGCCAGTCCTCGTCCAGGAAGAGGGCGAACAGCTTTTCGCTGAGGTCGTAATGATGGGCGACGTTGCGCCGATTGTGGTTTATCGGCACGCGATTGCGGACTTGCGAAATGGCGATGCGGGCGAGGCCGCGCCAGATCATCCCAAAGGTCAGACCTTCCTTCAGGGTGTTGTCTTTGACGAGGGCGAGAAACTCGTAGATGTCTCCCTCTTCGACGCTCAGCCGGCCCTCCATGTAAAGCTCGCCGAGCTTGAGCTGCGGATCGCGCACCAGTTCGCGTTCGGCCGCCGCGTCGGCGAAGCGGATGGCAACCGTGCGCCCTCCCCCGCCGCCGTAGCGATGCTCGCCGCCGGGGCCCCTCACCGTGAGACTTCCTGTCTTGATGATCCTGCCAAGGAGATCGTGAAGGGACGAGGTCATGGACCCACCTCCAAAAGTACTAAGGCTGACTTATCGATTCCGAGAATAATAGGTTGTGCTCAACACGCAAGCACATCCATGCCATGAAAATGGCACAAAAAAACCAGCCGTCAAATCTGTTTTGATGGCGACAGTCTGTCTGGATGCGACGTGTTCCCGGCGGTCCGAGCTATTTCCGCTTCAGGGCTTCCGCCAGCGCCGCGCCGAATGCACCTTGCGAAGCGGCCTTCTCCGTCCTCATGGTCTTGCCATCAAGAGGTGCGCTGCGGTCCTTTGATCGCGGTGCCGGCGCAGCCTCGCCGCCGTCCTTGCGCATGGTCAGCCCGATGCGCTTGCGCTTGACGTCCACTTCCACCACGCGGACCTTTACCACGTCCCCCGCCTTTACCACCTCATGAGGATCCTTGACGAAGCGGTCCGCCAGTTGCGACACGTGGACGAGCCCGTCCTGGTGCACACCAATGTCCACGAAGGCTCCGAAAGCGGCGACATTCGTGACCGTTCCCTCCAGCAGCATCCCCGGCTTCAGATCGCCGATTTCATCGATACCATCTGCAAAGGTCGCGGTCTGGAAGCTGGGGCGCGGATCCCGCCCCGGCTTTTCCAGTTCCGCGATGATGTCCTTCACGGTCGGAAGCCCGAATTGCTCGTCGATGAACTTGCGGGGGTCGAGAGCCCTGAGGGTTGCGCTGTCGCCCATCAGCGAACGCAGGTCCCGTCCGCATGCCGCAACGATCTTCTTGGCGACCCCGTAGGCTTCCGGGTGCACAGCCGACGCATCGAGCGGCTCCTTGCCATTCGGGATACGAAGGAACCCCGCCGCCTGCTCAAAGGTCCGGCTGCCCAGGCGGGGAACCTTCATCAAATCCCTGCGGCTCGAGAAGGGGCCATTAAGATCGCGATGCACGACGATCGCCTCTGCGATCGACCGGCTCAGCCCAGATACGCGCGCCAGCAGCGGGGACGACGCGGTATTCAGATCGACACCAACGGCATTCACGGCATCTTCCACCACCGCATCCAGCGAACGGGACAGCTTGCCCTGATCGACATCATGCTGGTACTGCCCAACGCCGATCGACTTCGGTTCGATCTTGACGAGCTCCGCCAGAGGGTCCTGCAAGCGCCTCGCGATCGACACCGCGCCCCTCAAGGAAACGTCCAGGGTTGGGAATTCGACGGACGCGGTCTCGGAGGCGGAGTAGACGGACGCCCCTGCTTCCGAGACGATCACCTTCGTGGGCTTCGGCTGCGGGAGGCTTGCGAGCATGTCGGCAACCAGCCTTTCCGTTTCACGGCTGCCGGTCCCATTGCCGATGGCGACCAGTTCGACTCCGTGCTTGCGGATGAGCGACGCCAGCTCGGCCTGCGTTCCGCGCACATCGTTCCGCGGTGGGAAGGGGTAGACGGTCGTCGTCTCAAGCAGTTTGCCCGTTCCGTCCACGACAGCCACTTTCACCCCGGTGCGGATGCCCGGGTCGAGACCCATGGTCGCCCGGGAGCCGGCCGGAGCGGCCAGAAGCAGATCCTTGAGGTTGCGGGCGAAGACATGGATGGCCTCTTCTTCGGCCCGCTCCCGCAACTCTCGCATCAGATCCAGAGACAAGGAGACCGAGAGCTTGACGCGCCATGTCCAGCCCGCGACTTCCATCAGCCATCGATCGGCCATGCCTCGATCCCGGACATCGAAAGCCGCAGCGACGATGCGCTGGGCAGGCTTGACCGGCGACGTGTCGTCCTGGTCCACATCTATGGTCAGTGCCAGGATTTCCTCGTTCCAGCCGCGCAGCATAGCGAGCGCTCTGTGGCCCGGCACGGTGGCCCACCGCTCGGCGTGATCGAAATAGTCGGCGAACTTGGCCCCCTGTTCCTGTTTTCCATCGACAACCCGCGCTCTCAATATGGCGCCGCTTCGCATGTGCTGGCGTAGCTTGCCCAAGAGGTCGGCGTTCTCGGAAATGGTCTCAGCGACGATGTCGCGCGCCCCGTCCAACGCGGCCTTGACGTCGGGCACCTCTCCCGCGACGTAAGCCTCCGCAAGCTTCGCGGGATCGGCCGCACGTTCGGCCCATATCGCTTCGGCCAGCGGACCAAGCCCGCGTTCGCGGGCAATCTCGGCCCTGGTGCGTCGCTTCGGCTTATAGGGAAGGTAAAGATCTTCCAGTTCCGCCTTCGTCGCGACACTGGCGATCCTTGCAGCGAGATCCTCGGTCATTTTCCCCTGGGACATGATCGAATCGCGGATCGATGCACGCCGGGCTTCCAGCTCGCGCAGATAAACGAGGCGCTCGGACAGCGTACGGAGCTGCGAATCGTCGAGGCCGCCGGTTACTTCCTTGCGGTAACGGGCAATGAAGGGCACCGTTGCACCCTCGTCGATCAGACCTATGGCCGCGGTAGCCTGCTCGGGCCGGGCATTGATCTCCTTGGCTATCGTGGCGGCAAGGGTGCGGACATCGGCTGCCATGTGACCTCCTTCGAAATGGAGGCGCGACCATAGTGGAAGTTTATGGCAAGGCAACACGGCGGTCGGCGGGTCCACAGGGTTGCAGCCGTGGCTGCGTCAAAACGGACCATGTTTCAGGAGCCGCTAACCTAAGGCCTGTGGAAAAGAACTGGCAAGCTCTCGCCCTGGGGGAGGTGCGACTACACTTCGCGCGCCGCATGACGCGGCAAGCAAGGAGGTATCATGCCTGGGGAAGTGGCCAGAAATCTGGCGTTCGACACCACGGTCACCAACGAGGAACTGGAGGCGATCATCGGCTACCTTGACCGCAAACTCGAAGAAGCGGGAATCATGGAGGAGCCGATCCCGTTCCTGGACTATCGCAGCCGGGCCATCTTCCAGGAGACGTTGCATATCCGCCGAGAGGAAGAAGCCCGGAGA
>JAEYTV010000126.1 GCA_023433855.1 Pseudomonadota bacterium
CGGCGACAGAAAGACGCGGAAGGGCCTCCTCTCGAAGGAGGTCTTCGACGGTTTTGATGCGGCTATCTCCGAACGGGAAAGCAGAGGAGAGGTGGTCAAGTCGACATTTGTCGGCATAGACAAGGCAGATATCACGCAGTCTACCCTCAAGGGATCGGAAGCACAGGTTACGCTTCGCATCGTCAGCCAGCTCATATCGGCCACGTTTGACAAGGACGGCACCCTTATAGACGGAGATCAGGAGAACGTGGCTGAGGTGACCGATATCTGGACCTTCGCGCGCGATACCCGCTCTCGTGATCCAAACTGGAAGCTCGTCGCCACCGAATCCGAGCAATGAACACCGACCCTGTGCAGCTAAGGCGGGTATCCTTTTCTCAGCTGCCGGGCTGGGAGGCTGACGATCCAACGGCCCTCTTTGCTGCTATGCAGGCATGTCTCCAGCATGTCTCGAACGTGAAGCCATATCGCACTGGTTCGCTGGGGCTAACGACGAACGACTTGTTGCCTCTGCTGAAGGAAACGGGTGAGCTTCCAGGCGACGCGTCGGCAGCAAGGACCTTCTTCGAGCAGCGTTGCACGCCCTTCCTTGTGTCGACCGTTGGTGGCGAGCGCGGTTTCGTGACCGCCTTCTATGAGCCAGAGGTTGAGGTTTCAGAGACGCCCGACGACATCTGGTGCTATCCCTTCTATCGGCGACCGGAGGATCTGGTCGACCTGGACCACGAGAACCGGCCACCCGATATCCCTCCCGGCTACATGTTCGGCCGCCAGACGCCGTCGGGCATCGTTTGTTATCCGGATAGGAGCGAGATTGATCGTGGTTTCCTCGCCGGTCGCGGCCTGGAGATCGCCTACGCGAAGTCGAAGGTTGATGTTTTCTTCGTCCATGTGCAGGGGGCGGCAAGGCTGAAATATCCGGATGGCCGCATCCGCCGGATCACCTATGCGGGCAAGGCGGGCCATCCTTTTTCGCCGATCGGCAAGCTCCTCATCGAAAATGGCAAGATCGAACCGTCACGGATCTCGATGCAAAGCATCCGCGCCTGGCTCGGCGCCAATCCGCAAAAGGTCGACGAGGTTCTGTGGCACAATCGCTCCTACATCTTTTTCCGCGAAGCGGATGTTCCCAACCCGGAACTGGGCCCGGTCGCGGCTGCCAAGGTGCCGCTGATATCGGGCCGTTCGCTCGCGGTCGACCGGCAGATCCACACCTTTGGCTTTCCCTTCTTCGTCCGGTCGGAGACACTTACACATCTTGATGCCGGAAGGCCGTTCGGACGCTTGATGCTGGCGCTGGACACGGGGTCGGCGATTGTCGGCGCGTCCCGGGGCGATATCTTTACCGGCTCGGGCGAGCTCGCAGGAGAAGCGGCCGGCACAGTGCGCAACGAAGCGGATTTCTATATCCTGCTGCCGAATGCGGCTGCGGTCAGGTACAGCACATGAAGAGCGGTCGGAAACTCGCTCCGGAAGAGAGAATGCTCTGGGGTAAGGTGGCGAAGTCCACCCGTGCCCTGCCCGGGCGGATGAAGGAGATTCTCGAGTTCGAAGAATTGGAGGTAAAAAGGCTGGCGGAGGAGGAAGCCGCTGAAAAGGAAGCAGTGGCAGCTGCGAAGCCGAAACCGCCTCCTAGATTGATGACAGAGGTCGTCGACATCCCGCCCACTGTTATGGCGAAACGTACTGCCGCGCATCAGCCCCTCGAAAAGCCCGTCAAGAAGAAGCTTGCCAAAGGACGACTTCCGATCGAGGCGCGGCTCGACCTGCACGGCCTTTACCAGGAGGAGGCGCATGACCTGCTTCTGGATTTCCTGCTGCGTGCCCATGATCGTGGTCTGCGGCATGTTCTTGTCATCACCGGCAAAGGCAGTTCGATGGGGAGCGAAGGCGCTCTTCGTCGCGCCGTGCCGCTCTGGTTCTCAAAGGCTGAATTCCGCTTTCTGATTTCGTCCTATGAGTGGGCGGCGCGGCACCATGGCGGCGAGGGCGCGATGTATGTCCGTCTCTCGCGTTGCCGGAACACAATCGGGGGAGGTTACGAATGACGCCCTTTGGCCAGGCTATGCGAGAATTGCGCCGCCAGAAAGGGATAACCCAGCGCGCACTGGCCGAAGCGATCGGTGTCACACCGGCCTATCTTTCCGCTCTCGAGCACGGGAAGCGCGGCCGACCGACCTTTGAACTGCTGCAGAGGATCGCTGGCTTCTTCAACGTCATCTGGGACGAGGCAGAGGAGCTTTTTCTGCTGGCACAGACCTCGGATCCGAAAGTGGTGCTTGATACTGCCGGCTTGCCACCCGCCTATACGGCCTTTGCCAACCACTTGGCGAAGCGGATTCGCACTTTGCCGCCCGATATGATAGATGAACTCAGCATGCTTCTGGAAAAAGCCCGTCCTGCGGCCTGATTTGCGGCTGCAATCCACCGCATTCGAGAGGCTCAACCTTTGGAAACCGCCCTGGTTTGCCTATATTCCAGGGTGGAACAGCTGGTGATTCGCTCGACCGGCATCTTAAACGAATTGGAAGATATCTGATGACCGATACACCCGTCAGCGAGAATGGCGCGAGTGCCGAATACGGTGCTGACTCGATCAAGGTTCTGAAGGGCCTCGATGCTGTCCGCAAGCGTCCTGGCATGTATATCGGCGACACCGACGACGGCTCCGGCCTTCACCACATGGTCTACGAAGTGGTCGACAATGCAATCGACGAGGCTCTGGCGGGCCATGCCGACCTCGTCACCGTGACCCTCAATGCGGACGGCTCGGTGACGGTGACGGACAACGGCCGGGGGATCCCGACCGATATCCATACCGGCGAAGGCGTATCAGCGGCCGAAGTGATCATGACACAGCTTCATGCGGGCGGTAAGTTCGACCAGAACTCCTACAAGGTATCTGGGGGTCTGCATGGCGTCGGCGTCTCGGTTGTCAACGCACTCTCCGTCTGGCTTAAGCTGCGCATCCGCCGCAACGGCAAGGTCCACCAGATCAAGTTCACCCATGGCGTCGCGGATGCTCCGCTGGAAGTCGTCGGTGACTATGAAGGCCGATCCGGGACCGAGGTCACCTTCCTTGCGAGTCCCGAAACCTTCACGATGACGGAATACGATTACGGGACTCTTGAGCATCGTCTCCGGGAACTGGCCTTTCTGAACTCCGGGGTGCGAATCCGGCTAACGGACAAGCGCAAGCCGGACATTAAGGAAGAAGAGATGATCTATGACGGCGGCCTCGAAGCCTTCGTCCGTTATCTCGACCGTTCCAAGAAGCCCCTTGTTGACAGACCGGTCGCCATTCGTGGCGAGAAGGATGGCATCACCGTCGAGGTGGCCATGTGGTGGAACGACAGCTACCACGAGAATGTGCTTTGCTTCACGAACAACAACCCGCAGCGCGACGGCGGCACTCATATGGCCGGTTTCCGGGGCGCTCTCACGCGCCAGGTGACATCCTACGCCGATACGTCGGGCATCACCAAGAAAGAGAAGGTAACGCTGCAGGGCGAGGATTGCCGCGAGGGCCTGACGGCCGTCCTCTCGGTCAAGGTGCCGGACCCGAAATTTTCGTCGCAGACCAAGGACAAACTCGTGTCGTCTGAAGTCCGGCCGGTGGTGGAGAGCCTTGTCAACGAGGCTCTCAGCACGTGGTTTGAGGAACACCCGACGGAAGCCAAGATCCTCGTCGGCAAGGTGGTCGAAGCCGCCGTCGCCCGCGAAGCCGCCCGTAAGGCGCGCGAACTGACGCGCCGCAAGGGCGTCCTCGACATCGCCTCGCTTCCCGGCAAGCTTGCTGACTGCTCCGAACGTGATCCGGCCAAGTCCGAACTCTTCCTCGTTGAGGGTGACTCCGCTGGCGGTTCGGCGAAGCAAGGACGTTCACGTGAAAACCAGGCGATCCTTCCGCTGCGCGGCAAGATCCTCAATGTCGAGCGCGCCCGTTTCGACAAGATGCTGTCGAGCCAGGAGATCGGCACCCTGATCACCGCACTCGGCACCTCGATCGGCAAGGACGAGTTCAATGCCGACAAACTGCGCTATCACAAGATCATCATCATGACGGATGCTGATGTCGACGGTGCCCACATCCGCACGCTGTTATTGACCTTTTTCTTCCGGCAGATGCCCGACCTCATCGAACGCGGGCATATCTACATCGCACAACCGCCGCTCTATAAGGTCACGCGCGGCAAGTCGGTCCAGTATCTCAAGAATGAAGCGGCGCTTGAAGAATACCTCATAACCATGGGACTCGACGAGACCACGCTGACGCTCGGTTCGGGTGAAGTGCGGGCAGGGCAGGACCTGCGAGAAGTCATCGCCGATGCTCTTCGTGTTCGTTCCCTTATCGAGGGGCTGCACTCCCGTTATAACCGCTCGATCATCGAGCAGGCGGCGATCGCCGGTGCGCTAAACCCCGAGCTGACGGACAATCGCGAGCGCGCAGAACAGACCGCGAGGGAAGTGGCCGAGCGGCTGGACATGATCGCTGAAGAAACTGAGCGCGGCTGGTCAGGGCATGTCACGAACGAAGGTGGGTTGCGGTTCGAGCGCATGGTCCGCGGCGTCAAGGAAGTCGCTGTCCTGGACGTTGCACTCATTGGTTCCGCCGATGCTCGCCATATCGACCAGTTGACGTCCCGGCTTCAGGAAATCTACCGGACGCCGCCGGTTCTGGGTCGGAAGGACGGCACACAGGAAATCTCCGGCCCGAGAGCCCTGCTGGAATCGATCTTTGCGGCCGGTCGCAAGGGCCTCTCGATGCAGCGCTACAAGGGTCTCGGCGAGATGAACGCCGAACAGCTGTGGGAAACAACCCTGGATCCGAATGTCCGCTCGCTTCTGCAGGTGAAAGTGAACGATGCAACCGATGCGGATGGTCTTTTCTCCAGGTTGATGGGCGACGAGGTGGAGCCGCGGCGCGAATTCATCCAGGACAATGCTCTAAGCGTAGCCAACCTCGACATCTGATCTTCGCGAACGTTGGAAGCCAAAGAGGCGGTCACTACGACCGCCTCTTTCCGTTCGTTCAATCACAGCACGTTTCACGTGAATCTCCTGCGGATAGGATTCACGTGAAACAACCGGGTCATGGGTCGCCGAGGAACGTCCCCTCGAAGGCTATCTCCGAAACGGGCTTTCGCTTGCTGGGAAACTCTCGTTGAGCGAGATCTTCCGGCAGTGTTCCCCTGTCGGCGATCTGGCCGATCGCTGCGGCTGCTTCCGTACGATACCCCTCGGGAATTCCTAGCTTCTCTACCGCCCTTTCCTTATCGAATCCCTCCATGCCGTGCGCATGGTAACCGAGCTTCATCGCCTGGCAGATCACCGAAAACCAAGCGGCGCCGGTGTCGTATGAATGGGTATAGGCGGTCCGTCGCTCGCCGTTCTGGGAGATGCGATAGGTCTTCGAGACGACGATCATCAACGCGGCCGCATTCTTGGCCCAGCGCTGGTTGCCCGGAGAGAGGATGTCGAGGAGCACGTCGAACGGTGGTGTACCTCTGAGACCGTAGATGAACCGCCATGGCTGGTTGTTCCCCGAAGATGGCGCCCAGTGTGCTGCATCGAGGATAGTCAGCATCGTCTCCCGGCTGATCGTTTGTTCCGTGAAGGCCCTCGGAGACCAGCGGTCGAGAAAGAAAGTATCGATCGGAAATTCCGAATCGCGGCCGTTGCTGCTGGTCATCATACCCTCATGCGGCGATGCATATTGCAAAGATAGGATGAAAATAGGCGCGTCCGCCCCCCTTGCAATAGAAATTGCGTCAGACAAGGATCGGCCGAGATCCCGGGTGACAAGCTCCGGCACATGTTTCATAAACCTTGGCGCAAGTACATAGGAGGAACCCCTTTGAAGCTGATGCGCGTTGGTCAACCGGGCCAGGAAAAGCCGGCAATTCTGGACAGCAATCGCAAGATCCGTGATCTTTCCGCACATGTTGCGGATATTGGCGGGGCCACGATCTCGCCGGAAGGCCTGGAAAGGATCGCAGGCCTCGATCTAGCGAATCTCCCGGAGCTGCAGCCCGATCGGATCGGCCCCTGCGTCGCTGGAACCGGCAAGTTCATTTGCATCGGCCTCAACTATTCCGACCATGCAGCGGAGACAGGCGCGGCGGTTCCTCCTGAGCCGATCATCTTCATGAAGGCCACGTCTGCAATTGTCGGGCCCAACGACGACGTCGTCATTCCCCGCGGCTCCGAGAAGACCGACTGGGAAGTAGAACTTGCCGTGGTCATCGGCAAGACCGCAAAATATGTGTCGGAAGCAGATGCGCTCGACTATGTTGCCGGCTACTGTCTCACCAACGACGTATCCGAGCGAGCCTTCCAGACGGAGCGCGCCGGGCAGTGGACGAAGGGCAAATCCTGCGACACGTTTGGCCCGATTGGCCCCTGGCTGGTCACCAAGGATGAGGTCTCAGACCCGCAGAGCCTCGGGATGTGGCTCACCGTGAATGGTGAAACGATGCAGAGTGGTTCTACCAGGACGATGGTTTACGGTGTGCGCCATCTGGTTTCCTACCTCAGCCAATTCATGTCTCTGCACCCCGGCGACGTGATCTCCACTGGCACACCCCCGGGGGTTGGACTGGGCATGAAACCGCCGCGGTTCCTGAAGCCCGGGGATGTGGTGGAACTCGGTATCGAAGGTCTTGGCGCACAGAAACAGACCTTCGTTGCGGATAGCTAAAGCTGCACGGAGAGCAGATCTCTCGCTGCGGCTCTCAGTGAACCCGTGTGCGGTGCAACACGGGTTCTTTCGTTGTGACAGAGAGGAACCTTAACGCTTTCGGGTCATTTTGCGATCAGACAGCTCGTCTGCCGGTTCTAGAGTGCCTGCTCCGTGTTGTCTGCCATGTTGCACCGCAATCAAAACCTGCTAGCCTGCCCTTCCTTCATTTCACAACCCATCGCGCCTATACAGCGGTCAAATACCCTGTCGAAACTGACAACAGGTAGCACCCCATGTTTTATCATCTTTACGAAATGAACCACGCGGCCATGGTGCCCGTCCGGGCGGCTGCCGACGCCATGAAGTTCTTTTACGCCAATCCTCTCAATCCGCTCACCCATACGGAATTTGGGCGCAACATGTCCGCCGGCCTTCAGCTTTTCGAACGCATGACGCGCCGTTACGGCAAGCCTGCGTTCAACCTGCCGGAAACCGTGGTGG
>JAEYTV010000129.1 GCA_023433855.1 Pseudomonadota bacterium
CTTCCAGCCTTGGTTTTTTAGGCTGCCGTCGCTTTCGGCCTGATACTCAACAAAGCCATCGCCGTCGCGGTCTCCATAGTCGTCGATCCAGCGCAGTGCTGCGAGGACGTTTGGCCAGATCTCCAGAACAGTGCCGAAGTCGCCCGTGGCGTCGAAATACATGCCGGCCAGCATGACGAACAGCGGCGTTGAATCTACACTTCCGTAGTAGCGCCCGAATGGAACCTCGCCAAGATTGGCCATTTCGCCGTGGCGCATCTCGTGGAGGATCTTGCCCGGTTGCGCATCGGCATTAGGATCAGTCTCCTGAGCTTGCATTGCCGCCAGCGTTCTCAACACACCCCTCGCAATCGACGGGTCCATCCACAGCATGAACATCGCAGTGAAGATCCCGTCGCGCCCGAAGATCGTGCTGAACCAGGGAATGCCCGCATAAGGATAAGCACCCAAGCTGGCCGACGTGGTCAGCATGTAGACATCGGAAGTGGCACGACCTGCCACTTCGTTGAACAGTTCGCTTGAGCTGCGCACAGTCGCAATGTCCCGCGTCTGATTGCGTCTGGCGCGGCGGCTGTCGCGGTAGGCGCGGAAAAAATCGAGCACGACAGCAGGCCCGCCTTCCTCGCAGGCAACGGTTACGAAGATCGTCCTCTTCTCCCCCGGCGCGATCGTTACCTCAAGGGTCGCCCGGTGGGCCTCAAGATGTTTCGGAACGGGCGCGAAAGCGATCGAGGTCCGACGCTCTACGTCATCAAGGCCGACATAGTGAAATTCCGCCTTCTCTGGGGAAACGACCCTGGAGCTCTCCCGACCCCGCATTTCGCGCTTCATCCCGCGAACTTCAAAAAGGTCGCGAAAGTCGGCGTCGAATGCATAGTCGATGGTCAATCGGCGTTCAGTCGTCGTGAAGTTTCGGACACTGAGCCTCTCGTAACAAACGCCTTGATGGAGAAACTTCGTGCGCCCGAAGAAGATGGTTTCGCGGGGCAAGGCTTCAGTGTCATGATCGACCTCTGGATTGGCAAGTTCCACATAAAGGGCTGCCTTGTCATCATGGTTGGATGAATTCAGCAGCAGGAGCTTGCGCCCCTGAACACGCAACTCCAGCTTAGACAGGTACCGCGTGTCTCGGTAAAACAAGCCTTCCACCGAATGGCTTCCCGCAATATCGCCGTGGCTGTCCAGGACGGCGAAGGCATCTCCATGCTTGAGGTTCTGAAGCCGGCGACCGACCAGGGAAGTGTCTACCTCCAGATCATACCGAACGGTCTCCAAGCTCTCGGCATCATTGGTGGTCCGATCAATATCGAGCATCATCACAGGGACCCTTGTACGGGCGAGGCAGCGCCAGCACCGCTGCCGGAAATCTTCGCCGCAGCAACGACAGGTTCCAGGGGCGACAGGCAAGTATTCGCGGTGACACGGTGATGCGGCATCATCATCGCGGGCGCTCCTGACAGGCGGCGATATTCTGCAACATAGTCGAGAGCCATACGAGCGGCTGTGAACCGTGTTTCGAACCGTTGCCGGACCGCCCGACGGTCAAGATCTCCAGCCTTAACAACTGCATCGACTGCCTCTTCGATGGATAGGACAGTGAACCCCGTCACACCCTCGTCGATAACCTCCGGGACCGAGCCGCAACGCCAGGCGATCGTCGGCGTGCCTTCCTTCATGGCTTCTATCATCACCAAGCCGAACGGCTCGGGCCAATCAATGGGAAAGAGGAGTGCGATCGCATTCCCGAGAAAGTCCCGTTTCTCGTGATCACCAATCTCCCCGATGAAATCGATCAGGGGATGATCGAGTTGCGGCCGAATGACGTGATCAAAGTAGTCTTGGTCGGCGGGGTCAACCTTCGCGGCGATCTTCAGCGGAATACCTGTCCGCTTGGCGATCTCGATTGCCCGGTCCGGCCGTTTCTCCGGAGCAATGCGTCCCAGAAATGCAAGATAATCCCGCTTTGCCGCCTCGAAAGGCGCCTGACCTGGAGGAAGGCCATGCTGGATGTTGGCTTGCCAATTGGCATCGGGCAGCGGCAAACGCTGGCTCTTGGAGATCGAGACCAGCGGCATCTCCGTAAACGCACGATACACGGGATGGAAATCCGGTAGATCCAGTCTCCCGTGCAGCGTGGTCAGGCACTGCGCCGGACAATTTCGGAACGCTGGAAATTGAAGCAGATCAATGTGGAAGTGGATGACGTCGAAGGACGGCGCACGCTGCTGAACCTCTTCCAGCATGACGAGGAGGCTCGCAGTATGATCGCGTATGCCTCCCAACCGCAGGCCCTGCGGGACCGCTCGTACGAGTTCGGCAGAGGTTTCGGAGTCACCACTGGCGAAGAGTGTTACCTCGTGACCCTGCTCTACTAGTTCTTCCGTAAGCCAGGAGACAACACGCTCGGTGCCGCCATAGAGTTTCGGTGGAACGGATTCCGCCAGGGGTGCGACTTGCGCGATACGCATTGGATTGTTCTCTGTTTTGCCAAGCGCCAATCCACTACGAGGTTTCGTGGAATCGCCGGCATCCGCTCACGAGGCTTTGCTAATGCACAAGAACAGCGAAGAAACGTATATGGAGCGGGCAACGGGTTTGGCTAGGTCGCCGAAAAACATCTTCTCCGGCATGGCTTCGAACCGTTCATCGTTGGAGGGACAAGTCGCCTGTAGAGCCCCGGTCCCAAGCCCGCCTATTCCATAACGTGGAGACTTCTCAGGCTCGCTCGCCATGTCTTCTATGGTTGGCGTCTCAAACGCCTTGGCGGTCAGCGATGTGTAGGTTCTGGAGCAGCGGACGTTTTCTTTCACGCGGGCATCTTCCGCTTCCGAGAAGTGCTGGACGCGCCCATTATGGACCCCGAAGCGCGGGTAAACCTGAAGTTCAGCCTAGGAGCAGATGGCTCATCGCTGGGTCGGGAATGACCACGATGCGGCTGCCATCTCTCACCTCGTCGTGAAGGTGGATCACGTCCTGAT
>JAEYTV010000149.1 GCA_023433855.1 Pseudomonadota bacterium
AACGAACCGCGAATAAGCTGCCTTAGCCTCCGTGACTATCCATTGGGTCGACAATGAGCGCCATCGTGTCGTACCGCCGATGGTTGGCCGCTTCGGAAATAGCATCGGAGAGTCTATGGAGAGAGGAGCACCAAGGACGCGCGGTGCTATCGCTTCCTTTGGAAGCCGACCCCGATGAGCCGTTAAGGGAACAGGCGTTTTCCGAGACAACCGCGATAGTTGGGAGACCAACTGGGTTATGCGATTTTATCGTCGAGGCTGAGCAGACGCACAGCCCCGAAGCGCAGCAGGCGTCGGATGGGTGGCCCTCTCCATTCGGATTAATGGCCTGTGCAACGCTAGGCGCTTATCATGCTCAACAGCAATAGCATACCCTCGGGGCGGTCCGTGGAAGTCACTGGTCAGGAATCGCAAGCCGATGATAGTTGACGACATAGCGGGCCTATACGATCGCACCCACAACATCTGCGTTGTTGGTTCGGGACCCGTTGGAATCGTGGTCGCGATGGAACTCGCGCGGCGAGGTCAGGCCGTTACCTTGATTGAATCCGGCGGGCTGACCTTCGATCCGGGTGTTCAGGAACTTTCAAGAGCCGCACCGGATTTCGGGCGACGCAATATCGATATGACTCTGGCCGTCCGGCGGGTCTTTGGCGGCACCTCCAATCTGTGGGGCGCCGGCTGCATGCCCCTCGATCCAATCGACTTCGAGCGGCGCGACTTTGTCGGTCTCGCTGGTTGGCCATTGAGCTATGACGCGTTCGCTGTACATCTGCCCGCCGCCTGCGGATACGCGAACTGCGGACATGGTTTTCATGAGGACGTACCCGGATTTCATAACGATGACCAGCGATTCACGGCCAACAATTTGATCCGGTTTGCCGACCCGCCGAGCTTCGCAAGAGCACATGCCGAGGCCATACGCACCTCACGGACACTTACAGTATTTCTCGGAGGTACTGCCACAGGATTTCGGTTCGACGAGAACGGACGGATCAAAGCCCTTGAGGTCAGGTCGCTGACGAAAGCTTCCGGCTTCGTGCGCGCCCGGCTGTTTGTTCTCGCATGTGGCGGTGTCGAGACAACCCGCCTTCTGCTTGCCGCACAACTGGGTAGCCCCGCCCGCTTTGGAGGACCCGACGGGCCTCTCGGGCGCAATTATATGGGACACCTGTCGGGACAGATTGCGGACATTGAGTGCCAAAACGTTGCTCTGGATCGCGCCTTCGATTTTTTCCGCTGCCCGGATGGCGCCTATGCGCGCCGCCGTCTGATGGCCGGCGCCGCGCTGCAAAGAAGGGAAGGGCTTTCGAACGTCTCGTTCTGGCCGGTAATGCCGTCGATGCGTGATTTCCGCCACCGCGATCCGGTTCTCTCGCTGGCCTATCTTGCCTTGTGCGTGCCGTCGCTGGGCCGCGCGCTGGTGAGCGAATCCCTTCGGAGGAGTAATGTGGGAGACGGCCGGGACAAACTGCGGCATGTTGTGAACGTCGTTACCGGGATGCCATCGATCATGACGTTCCTTCCCCACTTCCTGTATAGGCGCTTCCTAGCGGATCGTCGGCTGCCAGGTCTCCATATTCGAAACCCTGCCAAACGCTACATGCTGCATTTCCACGCTGAACACCTGCCGAGTCCTTCGTCCAGAATCCGTCTGTCCACCGAGTGCGATGCGTTGGGGGTGCCCAGGATCCGCCATGACCTGCGCTTTTCCGAACGCGACGCCGAGCACGTCCTGCGCACGCACGATCACCTGTCTGTTTGGCTGCAAGATACGGGAGCAGGGCGCCTGACGTGGCACATGCCGCAGGAAGAGCGCCTCGCACGCGTCATGGAGTTGGCCGGCGACGGCGTTCACCAGATCGGTACGGCGCGAATGGCGCACAACACGCGCGAGGGGGTGGTCGATTGTGACTGCCGGGTCTTCGGTTCATGCAACCTCTTCCTGGCGGGAAGTTCCGTTTTCCCCACCTCCGGCCAGGCAAATCCAACCCTTGCGGCTCTCGCCCTTGCCGTCCGCACCGCAGGGATCATCGCGGCCGAGGCCAGGACTCACGACGTCAGTCAGCCGGTGCTTATGTAAGTTGCGCGACGGCCTTGCCCAGCCGCTCGATTTCATGCGGGCGGTTGCTGGCGAATATTGGCGTCACGCCGGGATATTTTCTTCGGAACCAGCTAAGAAGCGGTCCGTATTCGAGCCGTGGTCCAGAGGACGCAGCATTGAGATACCTGATGATGCCGAAGGAGAAGATGGCCCGGCTGTTCGGCATTTCATTCAAAAGTTTTCCAGACTCGTCCGCAAGCTCGAATTGAACGGCCTCATTCGCAGGGATGCCGCTGCGGGCGGCCTCGAGGAGGAGGCCCGTCGGAGCAGAGAAACCGAAGCTTCTGATTTTGCCGTCGCATTTCAGTCGTTCCAGAGTCTCGACGGCTTCCAGGGCGGCTTGGAGCTCGTCTATATTCCTTGGCTCATGAAAAAATAGACAGTCGATATAGTCCGTGCGCAGGCGCCTGAGGGACTGTTCAACGCTGTGGATCGCCGCATCCGGCGAGAAATCCCTCAGCCCGTATTCCCTCCCATACGAGCGGGAGAAC
Source organism: Pseudomonadota bacterium (assembly GCA_023433855.1). Taxonomy (GTDB): domain Bacteria; phylum Pseudomonadota; class Alphaproteobacteria; order Rhizobiales; family Rhizobiaceae; genus Neorhizobium. The sequence goes on from JAEYTV010000149.1 coordinate 2,596, forward strand.
ATTTTCCTTGATATTTTGCCAAGGAAGTAAAGCGGAACGTTCCTGCCGCCCAGATCGGATGTCGGAATGCCAAACTTCGTTGCCAGAGTAACCGAGTGGCGGCGGCCTCGCAGGATGCGTCCGGCCTCAGCCTCACACAGACCATCGCCATAAGCCGGCGCAGTGTCGAAATGCCGGCATCCGGCATCATAAGCGGTCAGCACAATCCGCTCCCGCTCAGCACCGGAGAATACGTGATGTATTTTGCCAAGGCCGAAGCCGAATTCGCCTTCCACGCGTCGCTACAAGCCTCCCAATCCGGAGAATATCTCCGAAATCAAAACCGTGGTATTGTCTCAGAAGATACTACCACACGTGTGAGATGTACGGTCTCATTTGTCGGGTCACGGGCGTACCGGGCAAAGGATGGAGTGTTTGGTATCCAAACGGCTTAGGGCGAGCGTGGCCGGACTAAACCCTCGATCAATTGTCCGCGCCAGTGCTAGGACTTCGGCGCGCCGTCAGCTTGCTTGGAACAACTAGTTCGAAAAGAACTGCCGCAGCCTAAACGAGCCAGAGGAAAGGCCCGATTACGAGCAGAGCGACCAAGGCCCCGAATAGGCAGCCTCGCTTTGTGTAGTAGTGCGGGTCGAATTCGGGCTCGGAAAGTGGCGGCTTTTTTGTTTTGGCGGAGCGAGGACCGGGTCTGACCAGTATTGTCGTTTGAACGAGATAATCCTACGGCTCTGGTGGGCCCCGCGAAATCGTTGCGACCAGCGGAAGATGATCGGAGCCGATTGCAGGGCCGATGATGCGGCCTTCGATACGCAAATTCCTGCCGACAAGGATGTGATCGATCGGCGCGCCTAACCATACAGGCAGCCCCATGCGCGGAAAGAACCGCGTGGCGGCGAACAGATTGCCGGCTTGCCCCCCGTCCATGCCCGTATCTGCTAGGAGAGAACTAAAACGATGTGACCAGGACGACAGATTCAGGTCGCCTGCAACGATGACAGGACGCTGGGGCTTCTCGGCGGCTATCGCGGAAACGAGTTCATCGAACGCCTCGTTCCTGCCGCTCCAGTCTGCGAAGCTCCGAGCATTCTGAGGGTGGAGGCCGTAAATGGATACGTCGAAGGTTCCACCCCTCCCATCCGGAACCTGAATGACCACTCTCACGATGCGGACGCTGAGGAGCATATCTTCCGATAATTCATGCCCTGGAACGAACGGATATCGGCTGGCGATCAGCACGTCCGCCGAGAAACGCGTGTGGGGATGGGATGGAAGCGCGGCGAGAATCGAATGCATATTCTTCTCCACCTCCTGCAGCACGATGACGTCCGGATCCACGTCGTTCAGGTAGGCGACAACCCCGTCGAGGTCGGGGTTGGCTTCCCAGACGTTGAAGGTGAGCAACGTGATCTTGCCGCCGGAGGAGAGATCCGCATCCGCCGATACCGGGACCAGAGCGCCGAGCAACATGGCCAGGGTGCCGACACTGTAAAGTGCTGCGGCGCATCCCATCGTCAGGAATGGCCAGCCTCGACTTCGTGCCCACATCACAACGCCAAGGCAAAGCAGAATGCCGTTCAGCCACGGACGGAAGAATGATGATAGGTCCATTGGCCAAATGCCGCCGGCCATCAGGTCGAGCAAGGCGAAGGCCATCGCGGATAAGGCAAGCAAGGCATCCATCACCGAGAGGCTCTCATTCATCATAAGAGGTCACGGAACAAGGCTGAACCAGAGCCGCCGACCCTGGCGAGTCCCCCATTCGAAGTAGCGCCAAATAGTGTTAATCGACAACCAACACATTGACGCGGTGCCGCAACGGTGGGCTCTTAGGGAGCCTCGAACTGCTGCAGCTATCGAGGGAGTTGATACTCGATGCTTAGAGTTGCGCCTTGCCCTTTCTGCGGTGCCACCAGGACCAGATCACTCGATCGTTGCTCACGATACATGACCTGACAGCAAACCGGCATCTGGTGGTTCCGGCCTGGATACCCTCCGACAGTCCGGTGCACATCGCCGGAGTTGACGATCACTGACTTAGCGCCTCGCGCTGCTGCATGCGCAAATCGAGCCTTAAGCTCGGCCTCGAAATCAAAACGCATATAGGCCCCCACATCCCCTTTCCATTTTAGCGGGCAGCGTACAGCGTGTGTCTACCGGCAACTATCTCAACGGACCCAAGACGCAAGATTTCTATACCGACGACACCAGGGCCAACGTTCGTCCGCCGGCCGAGTTCAAGCAAGTCTGGGATAAGATGAACGACACCGATCGCGCAGACGTCAAGCAAGCGTGCGCGGCAAACCGAGACGTCAGCTACAATCCACTCTGCACCAACGTCAAAGGAATGTAGTCTGCTTGGCATTAATAGAGGAAGCCCGCCTGTGTTTGCGGGCTTTTTCTTGGCCGCGGAACCAGCGACCCGTCTCAAGCATTACCTAGCGCCCTGAAGGTGAAGGTCCGCTGCGCCCCGTTTCCTCCCGTTAA
>JAEYTV010000176.1 GCA_023433855.1 Pseudomonadota bacterium
GACCGAGATCATGTCTGAAGCGCCCATCAGCATCAGCGCAGAAATGGAGAGCCAGGGGGTGGCCGACAGGCCGAAGACGAGGGTTGCCGCCCCGAACAGCCCAACGCCGATGAACATCGCCAGCCCGGCATGATGACGGATGGGATAAAAGGCGAGATAGACCGCAACCAGGATGGCTCCGACGCCCGGGGCCGCGCGCAGCATCCCGAGACCCCATGGCCCAAGCTGCAGGATGTCCCGTGCATAGATCGGCATCAAGGCTACGGCCCCACCGAGTAGAACGGCGAAAAGGTCGAGCGAAATCGCGCCGAGCACCACTTTCTCAGCTGAGATGAAGCGGAAACCCGCAAGGATGACCGACCAGCTGACCCTGTCGGTTGCTCTTCTTTGCGCCGGTTTGGGGATCAGGAACACGAGCACGGCCGCAAGCATCATGAAAACGAGGGCGACCGAATAGGCCGTCAACGCACTGGCGCCGTAAAGTAGGCCGCCCGCCACCGGTCCGACGATTGCCGCCGTCTGCCAGGAAGAGGAGTTCCAGGCGATCGCATTCGGAAGGTCCTGTTCAGGCACGAGATTGGGACCCAGCGACTGCACCGCCGGTCCCATGAAAGCGCGCTCGATCCCGAAGACGATCAGCACCGCAAACACAAGCCACGGGGTGAAGGCATCCAGTGCCGTCAGCAGGAGAAGAGCGCCGGCACAGAAAGCGCCAACAACCATGCAGATGCCCATGATCAGGCGGCGGTTAAACCGGTCGGCGACAGATCCGGTGACCAGAATGAGCAGCAGGGATGGGAGGAACTGGAAAAGCCCGATCAAGCCCAGATAGAGAGCATTGCGGGTCTCGTCGTACATTTGCCAGCCGACGGCCACGCTAACGATCTGGATTGCGAAGGCAGAGAGAAACCTCGAGAAGAAGAAGCGGGCGTAGGAGGAGTGCCGGAAGGCGGCAAAACGATCGCCGGAAGAGGAAACGGACATGAACCATGCTTTCAGCAAACCGTAGATTGGCTGCACCTCCTCCGTGAACAGGAATCGGAAGTGGTCCGGCCGCAGCACTTGCTCGTTAGTTCGCCAATGTCTACATGTCTGTCAACAACGAAATGGAGACGTGAATGCTCGCCCTGTTTCAGACCATCGATTTGGCCTTGCACCTTTATACCTGGGTGCTGATAGCCAGCGCCATCTTCTCTTGGCTCTATGCCTTCAACGTGATCAATTCACGCAACCAGTTCGTTGACGCCGTCGGCCGGTTTCTGTTCAGCGTCACGGAACCGGCGCTTCGCCCGATCCGGCGCATCATGCCGGATCTTGGCGGTATCGATATATCGCCCGTAATCCTGCTGCTGATCATCTTCTTCATCCGGTCCCTGATGTGGACGTCGATCTATCCCGCCTTGGCGTGACCGTTCCTTATAGCCGCCACTCCGACCATCTGCGGCTTTCGGTGCGCTTGACGCCGAACGCCGGCCGCAACGTGATCGAGGGGGTCGAAACCCGTGCTGACGGTGAAACGTTCCTGAAAGCGCGCGTCACCGCTGCCCCGGAGGGCGGCAAGGCCAACAGAGCCCTGATTTTGCTCCTCGCAGAGCAACTGCACCTCCCCAAGTCCACGATATCATTGCTCTCTGGCGAGACGGCGCGCAAAAAAATCCTCCGGATCGATGGCGACCCGGAGGATTTGGAAAAGGAAATAAAGCGGATCTTCGGAGGCTGACCGCTTACTTCTGCGCCTGATAGCGTTGAACAGCCTCAAGGATCAATGTCTTGGCGACGTTGACGTCTTGCCAGCCGCCGATCTTGACCCATTTCCCGGGCTCGAGATCCTTGTAGTGCTCGAAGAAGTGCTCGATCTGCTTCAGCGTGATCTCGGGCAAGTCGGAGTAGTTGGAGATCTTGTCGTAACGGCGCGTCAACTTCGGCACGGGCACGGCGATGATCTTCTCGTCCTTGCCGCCATCATCTTCCATGATCATCACCCCGATCGGCCGAACGTTGATGACACAGCCTGGAACCAGCGGGCGGGTATTGCAGATGAGGACATCGATCGGGTCGCCGTCCTCGGACAGCGTGTGAGGCACGAACCCGTAGTTGCCCGGATAGGTCATCGGCGTGTACAGGAAGCGGTCAACGACCAACGCGCCCGCTTCCTTGTCCATTTCGTACTTGATCGGATGGCCCCCGACCGGCACCTCAACACTGACGTTGACGTCTTCGGGCGGGTTCTTGCCAACGGAAATCGCATCGATACGCATTCTTTTCCTCGGGTCAGGTTCGACGAAGTTACGCGTCGATAGCGGGAATCATGCTGCAAGGCAACAAGGCTTGCTGTAATGTTTCGGTCGGCGCGGGGCTTCGGGCGATCAGCATGCGCTCCGGAGCGCTGCCGCGATCAGGGCCACGCGAAGCCGAGCTTCTTGAGCTGGGTGCCGTCGAAGTTCTCCATGCCTTCGGCGACGTCCATTCCGCCATGCCGGCCAAAGAAGCGGACAGCATGCTCGCTGTCCTCCAGGCACCACACGACGAGCCCTTCGCAGCCGAGCGACTTCAGCAACCGGCGGCTTTCGCCGAACAAGCGGCGGCCAAGGCCGATCCCCTGGAACTCCGGACGCAGATAGATCTCGTATATTTCGCCATCATAAGGCAAGGCTCGGGCGCGGTTGAGCCCGATCGTCGCATAACCTGCGATATCGCCCGCGACGTCCAGGATCAGGAGAGTCGCCGGACCTCGCGTCGCCTTCCGCCACCAGACCTCTCCACGCCGCTCCAGCATCTGCGTCAGGGGCTTGTGTGGGATAATGCCCGCGTAGGTCTGCCGCCATGCCTCGCGGTGCACGTCCGCGATCGCGCGTGCATCTTCGGGTTCCGCCCGACGGACATCAATTGACAACGTCTTCATAACGCTACTCTAGGTCCTGTCGTGGCCCATCCGCCATTCGGCCATTTGGCTTAGGCGGATTTGCCCACAGACTTTCAACGTGGACGACGAGAAAACGTTAACGCTTTTTTAAGCCTCACCACAAGCGGGTGCAACGCTAGGGCACAGAAAAAACCCCCGAAGCGGATCTTTCCGTCGGGGGTGGTTCGTGTCGCTTGGGACTGGAGATCTGGAAGAGCCCCGAGCCTCCTATCAGCCCGCGAGCTTCGATTTCTCGAAACGCTTGCGATCGTTCGGGTTGAGATAGAGCTTGCGGAGCCTGATTGACTTCGGAGTCACTTCCACCAGTTCGTCGTCCTGGATCCAGGAGAGCGCACGCTCCAGCGTGAACTTGATCGGCGGCGTGAGCTTCACCGCCTCGTCCTTGCCGGCGGCGCGGATGTTGGTGAGCTTCTTGCCCTTCAGCACGTTCACGTCGAGGTCGTTGTCCCGACTGTGGATGCCGATGATCATCCCCTCGTAAACCTTCTCGCCCGCATCGATGATCATCGGACCGCGGTCTTCGAGGTTGAACAGCGCATAGGCGACCGCTTCACCGGATTCGTTGGAGAGCAGCACGCCGTTGACGCGGCCGCCAATCTCACCCTTGTAGGGCTGGTACTCGTGGAACAGCCGGTTCATGACTGCCGTGCCGCGGGTGTCGGTGAGAAGTTCAGACTGATAGCCGATAAGGCCGCGGGTCGGCGCGTAGAAGCGCAGGCGAACACGATTGCCGCCGGAAGGGCGAAGCTCGACCATCTCGGCCTTACGCTCCGACATCTTCTGCACCACGACGCCGGAATGCTCCTCGTCGACGTCGATGACGACTTCTTCCACCGGCTCCATCAGCTCGCCTGTGGCCTCGTCCTTGTGCATGACGACGCGTGGACGAGAAACAGCAAGCTCGAAGCCCTCGCGCCGCATGTTCTCGATCAGAACCGCAAGCTGGAGTTCGCCACGGCCGGAGACGTAGAAGGAATCCTTGTCGGCGGATTCTTCGATCTTCAGTGCAACATTGCCTTCGGCTTCCTTGTACAAGCGGTCGCGGATGACACGGCTTGTGACCTTGTCGCCCTCCGTGCCGGCGAGAGGACTGTCATTGACAATGAAGGACATCGTCACGGTCGGCGGATCGATCGGCTGGGCCGCCATGGGCTCGGTGACGGACGGATCGCAGAAGGTGTCGGCGACCGTACCCTTGGAAAGACCGGCAATCGCGACGATGTCGCCTGCATGGGCTTCCTCGATCGGCTGGCGCTCGATTCCGCGGAAAGCGAGGATCTTCGAGATGCGGCCGTTTTCAATCAGCCTTCCATCCTGACCGAGGACCTTCACCGCCTGGTTCGGCTTGATGGAGCCGGAGGCGATGCGGCCGGTGATGATGCGGCCAAGGAAGTTGTTGGCCTCAAGGAT
>JAEYTV010000221.1 GCA_023433855.1 Pseudomonadota bacterium
GTGAACTTCCGTTCCACCATGGTAACCAGCGCGAGTTCGGACAGAAGCGTACCGGGGCCAACGCTGGCCTCGACCTTCACTTCTCCCGTTCGATCGGTGACCAGCAGTTCGAAGCGTCCGCGTGCGACGATGAAGGCTGACTCTGCTGGGGATCGTTCGCGGAAAAGCTCCTGGCCTGCGGCCACCTGCCGCCGCTCGGCTCCAAAGGCGACCAGACGAAGCTGGTCGGCGTTCAGGTCCCCGAAGAGGGGAACTTGCGAGAGCAGGCGGATATCTTCTGTGAGCGACATCTGGTCTCTATTCTTGAACGGTTTCCGACAATTTCAGGCGGAAAACCGCTGCGATGTATTCGTGAGAATTGCCTACGGCACGATCTTGTAGCCGCCGTTCTCGGTCACGAGAATCTCGGCGCTGGAGGGATCCCGCTCGATCTTCTGTCGCAGGCGGTAGACATGCGTTTCAAGCGTATGGGTAGTGACGCCGGAATTGTAGCCCCAAACCTCCTCCAGAAGCACGTCGCGGGTCACAACCTTCTGGCCGGCGCGGTACAGGTAGCGGATGATCGCGGCCTCCTTCTCCGTCAGGCGGATCTTCTTGCCATCGTCAGTTGTCAGCAGCTTCTGGCTCGGTTTGAAAAGATAAGGGCCAACCGTGAAGGTCGCGTCCTCGCTCTGTTCATACTGGCGGAGTTGAGCCCGGATCCTGGCCAGCAGCACTGCGAATCGGAACGGTTTCGTGACATAGTCGTTGGCGCCGGCTTCGAGGCCGAGGATTGTGTCGGAGTCGGTATCGTGTCCGGTCAGCATGATGACGGGCGCCTTGAAGCCATTCTTGCGAAGCAGCTTCACCGCCTCGCGCCCGTCCATGTCGGGCAGACCGACATCCATGATCAGCAAGTCCACCTGGGTGTTCTTGATGGCCTGCATCGCCTTGGCGGCATTGGCCTCCTGAAGGATTGAGAACTCGTCGTAGAACGACAACTGCTCGACCAGGGTCTCACGCAGATCGTCGTCGTCATCCACCAGGAGAATAGTGCGCGCTGCCATGCCTTCTTGCCTTTCGTTCGCTCGTTGTGCTCGGCTGCAAGCCGCAGCCATCCGAACCGCATTTAGGTGCTTCGATCCCAAACCCTACATCATGGACCTAAAAACCGGAATCGATTTTCGGATCCGCAGTGCTTCGGCGCGATGTTGAACACCCCTTGACGCATCGGGCGAATGCACGGCGCGCCGATGTGCTATGAATTCAAACGAAATCATATTCAAAGCAAAACCTTGTGAGAAAATGCCGCACATTCGCAATCATGGAAAGCGCAGGTCAAACACGATCATCGTCAGGAGAGCGCCGCTTGATCGAAGGCGCGGCATTGTCTGCGTGGGTGGTATCACCGTGGCGGCCGCCCTCGGCCGATCGGGTACCACCGCGTTCAAGCGGGAAGGCGACGGCGCAACTCCCATCGCTGCCATGCGCCTTCTCTACGGCTTCACACGCGGCGACCGGATACGTCTTCCTCAGACCGCCCTGCCGTTGAAACGGATCCGGAAGACAATGCTCTGGTGCGACCAGCCCGAACATCCGGCCTACAACAGGCTCGTCATGGCTCCCTTCGCTTCCAGCCACGAGGAGATGATGCGGAGCGACGGAGTTTACGACATATGCCTGGTGCTTGACTGGAACATCACCTCACGACGGCGATACGGAGGCTCGGCCATCTTCTTTCATCTTATCAAGCCGGGATACCAGCCGACCGCGGGTTGCGTCGCAGTCAGTCTGCGCGACATGACGAGGCTCGTCCGCTTCTTGCGGGCGGGTACGGTGGTGCGGGTCTTCTAGAAAGTTCGGCCTGGACGAAAACCGACGGCTCGTTGCGGTGTCGTATAACCGTAATATCGGGACCCTAAAGTCTGGAACGGCTCTAGATGTGAGCGTTTATTCGACTTTGGAGATAAGGCCGATGCACGAACTTCCTTCCCAGAAGATCTTTCCGACCACGCAGCTTGAGGACGCGGACGGCGACGGTCACAATGTGACCACCAATCCCACCATGGGCGAAATCATCGGCAAACGTTTTTCACGCCGCAATTTCTTGCAGGGCTCCCTTGCTGTGTCCGCTATCGCCGCCACGGTGAGCCCGATCGCCCTGATGAGTGCCGACGAGGCGCGAGCCTCGGGGAACAAGGGGTCAGCCTTCAACTTCCCCGAAGTGGAGGCGGGCATCGACGACAAACATCATGTCGCGGAGGGATACGACGCGGCCATTCTGCTGCGGTGGGGCGACGCCGTGCTGCCAGGGGCCCCCGAATTCGACCCCACGAAACAGACAGCCGATTCGCAGATGAAGCAGTTTGGCTACAATAACGACTATGTGGGCTTCATTCCGCTGGAAGGTTCCTCCGAGCACGGCCTCCTCGTGGTCAACCATGAATACACAAATCCGCATCTGATGTTCCCGGGCCTTGTCCAGCTGGTCGACGGCAAGATCAAGCAGGGGCCACTGACCAAGGATCAGGTGGATGTCGAAATGGCTGCGCATGGCGGCACCATCGTCGAGATCCGCAAGACGGACGGAAAGTGGCGGGTCGTCACCGACGGAAAGTACAACCGCCGCATCTCCGCCACGACTCCAATGCAAGTCACCGGGCGGGCTGCCGGCCACCACCGTCTGAAGACGTCCGCAGACAGCACCGGCACAAAGGTTCTTGGCACGATCAACAACTGTGCGGGCGGGGTAACACCGTGGGGGACCTACATCATGGCCGAGGAGAACTTCCACGGTTATTTCCAGGGCGCCCTGCCTGATGGTCATGCCGAAGCGGCCAACTACAAACGCTACGGCGTGCCAGAGGGCGGCTACGAATGGGGCAACTTCTACGATCGGTTCGATCTTTCCAAGGAGCCTAACGAGCCGAATCGCTTCGGCTGGATCGTCGAGGTGGACGTGATGGACCCAGCCTCCACGCCGAAGAAGCGCACCGCCCTTGGCCGGACAAAGCACGAAGGTGCCGAATCGATCGTCGCCAAGAATGGCAAGGTTGTGTTCTATCTGGGCGATGACGAGCGTTTCGACTACGTCTACAAATTCGTGACCGACGGTACGTTCAATCCTGACGATCGCGCAGCCAACATGGATCTGCTTGACGCGGGTACCCTATACGTGGCGAAGTTCGAGGAAGACGGCAGCATGCGGTGGCTGCCGCTCGTTCACGGAGAGGGACCTCTGACCACGGAGAACGGCTTTGCCAGCCAGGCCGACGTGCTCATCGAGACCCGGCGTGCAGGCGATCTCCTCGGTGCGACGAAGATGGACCGCCCTGAGGACGTGCAGCCGAACGGCGTTAACGGCAGGGTCTATGTGATGCTGACCAACAACACCAAGCGCAAGGATGATCAGGTCGACGCCGCCAATCCAAGGGCGGAGAACGCCTTCGGGCATATCATCGAGATCGCCGAAGACGATGGTGACTTCACCGCGACCTCTGGAAAGTGGGAAGTGCTTCTCAAGTGCGGCGATCCGGCGGTTGCAGACGTAGGTGCCACCTTCTCGACGGATACGACCAAGAACGGCTGGTTCGGGATGCCGGACAACTGTGCGGTCGACTCGGCTGGCCGCCTCTGGGTCGCGACCGACGGCAACAACAACAAGGCGACCGGACGTACCGACGGTCTCTGGGCTGTCGACACAGAGGGCGAAGCCCGTGCAACGTCCAAACTCTTCTTCCGCGTGCCCGTGGGTGCGGAAATGTGCGGCCCATTGTTCACGCCGGACGACGAAACTGCGTTTGTCGCGGTCCAGCATCCCGGGGACGGTGGCGATGATTGGGAAGGTCACGGACGCCCCTCCTACTACGAGGATCTGTCGACGCGCTGGCCGGACTTCAAGGACGACATGCCCGTACGTCCGGCCGTGGTCGCGATCACCAAGGTGGGTGGCGGCAAGATCGCAGTCTAGAACGGGCAGTTCGTCGTGGCTGATGCCCCGCCGCCGCGACCGGCGGGGCTTTTGCCAGCAGGGCGGGATCACTCAAGCGAGCGCGGTTTGACAAAGCGCTCCAGATGACCGCAGCCGCCAGATAGGGATCGCCAATCGGCGGTTTCGAATTCGATGACCGCCAGCGCGGCGGTAGGAAACTTGGACGCCATGTCCTGCATGGCGTCCTCGTCACCGCTGCCGGCAAGAATGCCGGCCAGGTCCTGCAGACCGGGATTGTGGCCTACCACGAGCACCGTCGTGGCGACCCGCTCCGTTTGTTTGACAACGTCGAGGATCTTTTCGGCCGAGGCCTCGTAGATGGCGGAGCAGTCGCGACAGGCTTCGACGCCGCCGAGTTCCTGGCGGATCAGATCCCACGTTTCCTGCGTCCGTCTCGCATTCGATATGAGCGCGAGATCCGGGACCAGCCCCTCCCGTGCCATGTAACGGCCGATGAGCATAGCAGCGTTTCGGCCTCGTCCGGCAAGCGGCCTCTGGTGATCAGGGACGCCCTCCAGCCAAGCCGACTTGGCATGCCGCAACAAAAGCAATCGCCGGACTGGACGGGCTACATCCTTCATCTCGCCGGTTATCGCCAGTCCCCTGGATGTCTCGGCATTGCTGATCATCTTTGTCATGCCGAGGCGAACAATGAATCTGCCGCCCGAAAGGGCGGCAGATTGATCAAGATGGTCCGAACGAAACTACTTCCACTCGCGGATGTCGACGAAATGTCCGGCAACTGCCGCCGCCGCTGCCATCGCCGGAGATACGAGATGGGTGCGGCCCTTGTAGCCCTGTCGCCCTTCGAAATTCCGGTTGGAGGTGGAGGCGCAGCGCTCGCCCGGCTTCAGGCGGTCGTCGTTCATCGCGAGACACATGGAGCAACCCGGCTCGCGCCACTCGAAGCCCGCGTTCTTGAAGATCACGTCGAGGCCTTCGGCCTCGGCCTGCTCCTTGACGATACCGGAGCCTGGAACGATCATCGCCGAAACCGTCGGGGCAACCTTCCGGCCTTCGACGACCTTGGCGGCTGCGCGCAGGTCTTCGATACGGCCGTTGGTGCAGGAGCCGATGAAGACGCGGTCGATCGCGATATCCGTCATCCTGGTGCCCGGCTTCAGGCCCATATAGTCGAGCGCGCGCCACTTGGAGGCCCGCTTGGTTTCGTCCTGGATGTCATCCGGATTCGGAACAACGCCCTGGACCGACACGACGTCTTCCGGCGAGGAGCCCCACGAGACGATCGGCGGCAGGTTGGCGGCGTCGAGCACCACCACCTTGTCGAAATGCGCGCCCTCGTCGGTGTTCAGCGTCTTCCAGTAGTCGAGCGCCATGTCCCAAGCCGTACCCTTCGGGGCACGGGGCTTGTCTTTGATGTATTCGAAGGTCGTTTGGTCGGGCGCGATGAGGCCAGCGCGGGCGCCGCCTTCAATCGTCATGTTGCAGACTGTCATACGGCCTTCCATGGACAGCGAACGGATAGCCTCGCCGGCAAATTCGATGACATGGCCTGTGCCGCCAGCGGTGCCGATCTCACCGATAATGGCGAGGATGATGTCCTTGGCGGTCACTCCCGGCGGAAGCTGGCCGTCGACGCGCACCAGCATGTTCTTTGCCTTCTTCTGCACCAGCGTCTGCGTGGCGAGCACGTGTTCGACTTCCGACGTGCCGATGCCGTGTGCCAGCGCGCCGAAGGCGCCGTGCGTCGAAGTGTGGCTATCACCGCAGACAATCGTCATGCCCGGCAGGGTAAAGCCCTGCTCTGGTCCGACGATATGGACGATACCCTGGCGAACGTCCTTCTCCGAGTAATACTCGACCCCGAAGTCATGGGCGTTCTGGGCGAGCGCCTCGACCTGGATCCGGCTTTCTTCGTTCTTGATTCCTTCGTGGCGGTCCGACGTCGTCGGCACGTTGTGGTCAACGACGGCGAGGGTCTTCTGCGG
>JAEYTV010000273.1 GCA_023433855.1 Pseudomonadota bacterium
GCGTGACACCGAGCAGGCGTACGCCCCGTTCAACCGGAAACTCGGACGCCAGGATTGTGCTGCAGATTCCCCGTATCTCATGGATCGAGCCGATACCGGTTGCAGTGGAACGGCTTCGAGTGACCAGCCTGAAGTCGGCGTACTTGATCTTTACCGTCACGGTGCGTCCACGAATGCTGTTGCTTTCACAATAGCGCCACACCTTGGCGATGAGCGGACCGATGTTGTCCATCGCTTGCTCGAACTGGTGGATGTCATCGCGGAACGTGTCCTCGGCGCCGACCGACTTGCGAATGCGGTCCGGCTTGACCTGGCGGTTGTCGACACCCCTGGCGATGCCGTAAAAGTATGCGCCCGACTTGCCGAAATGCTGTTGCAAGAAGGCAAGCGGCTTGGCCTTCAGGTCGGCGCCCGTCTGTATCCCGAGGCGATGCATCTTTTCGGCGGTCGCAGGTCCGACACCGTGGAACTTCTTGACGGGCAGGGCCTCGACGAATGCCTGGCCGTTCTTGGGCGTGATGACGAACAACCCGTCCGGCTTGCGCTGGTCACTCGCCATCTTCGCAAGGAACTTGTTGTACGAAACGCCGGCCGACGCTGTCAGCCCCGTCGTGTGCTTGATCTTCGCGCGGACCTCCTCGGCGATCTTCGTCGCGAGCTCGATGCCCTTCAGGTTCTCGGTCACATCGAGATACGCTTCGTCCAGCGAGAGCGGCTCGACGAGGGGCGTGTACTCAGCAAAGATTTTCCGGATCTGCTGCGAGATGGCTTTGTACACATCGAAGCGCGGCGTGACGAAGATGAGATCCGGACACTTACGTCTCGCCGTTACCGAGGCCATGGCGGAGTGAACGCCGAATTTGCGAGCCTCGTAGCTTGCGGCCGCTACCACGCCTCGCGCCTCTCCACCGCCGGCAACCGGCTTGCCGCGCAGATCGGGATTGTCGCGCTGTTCGACAGACGCATAGAAGGCATCCATGTCGACATGGATGATCATGCGTATCCTGTTGCCGGGCTGGCTGTCTTCGGGGTCAGTCATCACGTCCGCATTATACGCGCCGAAGTGTCAACGTGAACATCAGTCCCACTTCCAACCTGTACCCCAGAACCTGGGATCGGGATACGATGAGGTGGGGATGGCGGCGCTGGCGGTTGTCGAGCCGTGGCAGCGCGGCGCAAGCGTCGTCGGAAGCTGAGCGACGGGTTTTCGTTCCGCTCCATGGCTTGTCCGCTGCAGTTGGCGCGCTATCTTTTGGAGGTATGACAGAGAAAGTCGAAACTTCAGAAGAGAAACTTCGTCCGATGGATGAGAGAAGACGCCGCTTCGAGCAGACCCACGAAGCCGCTATGTCGTTCATAGAAGAGGAAGCAGAAACGAGACGGGCGAAAACCGAAAAACTGAAAGCGATGAGGTTGGCGGCGCGACGCGATTAGCGCTCGAGAAGCCGATAGACTGTGGCTTGGAACATGCATCGGCGGTTCGGTGGCTGGACGCACTGTCGGCACCAAAGTCTTATAGGCGACGGATCTCTGTCGCCCGGATGACGATCTCTTGCTGGTCAAGACGAGCTTCCAGTTCGCGTCGATAGGTGGCCCACCAGCCCGGGTCGATGGCGTCCGTCATCACCTCGACGACGACAATCCTGTCGCGAGAGACGTCCCCCCGGTTTTCCCACAGGCCTTCTGCAGGTGCGTTGGCATGCATCGTCACCCCGCCGAATGTCTCGGATAGTTCGTCGCGAACACGGGCGAGAGTGGATCCCACCTCGTCACCAACCGGCAGCAGGATCTCGATCAGGTAGCTCATGGAGGTGCTCATCACGAGAAGTCTCCCGTCCTGCCTGCCCGGAAGACGATCTCCGGATCGCCTTCCTCCCCCACTACGGGTGTCCCGGTCCGCTTCCAGACGAGAACGCCGTCGTGCCGGCCGGCGAGGCCTTCGCTTTTTCGATGGCAGCTTGCTCGTTGGCAACGGCGCGAGGTTTGAACGAGGGGATGGGTTGTTGTCGTTCATCGAGGTCGAAGGCAACTAGGAAGATGCTGCTGAAAGATCCTGGCATTGGTGGCGACTCTCGTGCGGCAGTTGTTCGTCTTATTGAACGCAGCATGGCCACTGTGGTTGCCGAAGCTTGAGGCATTGCGACATTCATAGCGTGCAAGGGATCGAACGCGGTCTAGTGCCAAGACACAGAGCCTTCTTACGCTCATGGTCGGGAGACCGCGTAACTGGGCACATGACCGGCGCCGCACGAGCAAGTGATAAAAACCAAAGCCATGCGGTGGGCGCGCGTAGATGTTGATCGGTGCTCCTCGCACCGGCGCCATCGGGAATGACATAGACGTTCCAAGTTCTTGACAGGGCCGGCCGGCCGTTGCATTTTCGCCACAAAGCGTTGCTTAATGGCAACGCAGACGATCGCGATGTGTTGGCGCCGTGGTCGGTTCTGATGTTCGGGAAAGTGCTGGATCTTCGCCCTCGGAAGGCTCGAGGTTCGAGACGTTTTCCTCCAGGTGGGATCGGAGTTGTTCGATGGCGGACGGCGTGGCCGCGCGGAATGCCGGAGATGACTCGGCAGCACTGGTGCAGGACCGGCGTGCCTCGTTCGCGCTTCCTGGCCTGCTGCTGGCGGGCGGCGCGCTGATCTGCGCAACATTGACGTTGTTCGTCCTTCTGGGCCTGACGCCGATCGCGCCAACGACGAATGTCGTCATTGCGTCCGCTTCGATAAACTCGCTGTTCATACTGGGCTTGATGTATCTTATCGGGCGGGAGGTCGTGCGGCTGTTCAAGGCCCGCAACCGTGGCCGCGCGGCGGCCAGGCTGCATGTCCGCATCGTCGTTCTTTTCTCCTTCGTGGCGATTACGCCCGCTGTTCTGGTGGCGATCTTTGCGAGCCTCACGCTCAATGTCGGCCTCGATCGCTGGTTCTCCCTGCGAACGCAGGCAATCGTGCAATCCTCCCAGGATGTAGCACGTGCCTATATGCTGGAGAATGCAAGCTATCTGCAGGGGCAGACGGTGTCGATGTCCAATGATCTCGAGCGTAACCGGGCGATGTTCTATCTTGATCGCACGGGGTTTGTGGACCTGATGACCCGGCAGGCGCGTGGCCGGGGCATGCTCGGTGCTTTCCTGGTGCGTGAAGACGGACAGGCAATCGCCCAGGCCGACATCAAAACGGAAAGACCCCTGCCTGCCATTCCCGAGGACGCATTGCAGACGGCGGCAGCCGGACAACCGACCCTTATTCCGCCCGGCGTCACCAACCTTGTCGGCGCAGTGATAAAGCTCGACGCGATCCAGGGTTCCTTCCTTTACACGATCCGGGCGGTCGATCCGAAAGTGATCTCGGCCCTGCGGCAGATGGAGGAAAATACCGCCGAATACCAGGCGATGGAGGCGGGGAGAACCTCGCTGCAAATTGCCTTTGCGGTCCTTTATCTTGGTTTTGCGCTGATCGTGTTGCTCGCTGCAATCTGGGCGGCCATCGCTGTCGCGGACCGGATCGTGCGGCCAATCCGCATGCTGATCGGCGCAGCCGACAGCGTGGCAACCGGTAATCTGAACGTTGTTGTTCCGGTCAAGGCCGCCGATGGCGACGTCGGAAATCTCTCCCGCACCTTCAACAAGATGATCTCCGAGATCCGCAGCCAGCGCGACGAGATCCTGGAGGCGAAGGATGAGGTGGACGACCGCCGGCGCTTCATCGAAGCGGTTCTGTCCGGTGTTACGGCGGCTGTTATTGGGGTTGAAGAGGATCGGCGCATCACGATCGTAAATCCGTCGGCCGAGGAGTTTCTCGGCACCCCAGCCGAAAAGCTGATCGGAGAGCGGTTGCAGGACGTTGCTCCTGAGGTCGATCAGGTTCTAACGGAAGCCACGACCCGCTCGCGCGGTGATTTCAGCAAGCAGATCAACTTGATGCGGGGCGGCAAGGAGCGCACGCTCTCGGTTCAGGTCACGCGGGAGGAGCAGCGTAGCGCCAACGACTCCTATGTCGTGACCCTGGATGACATCACGGATCTGGTGATCGCGCAGCGATCCACAGCCTGGGCGGATGTCGCGCGCCGGATCGCCCATGAGATCAAGAATCCGCTGACGCCTATCCAGCTGTCCGCCGAGCGACTGAAGCGCAGGTACGGCAAGCAGATCGCAGAGGATGACCGGGCGGTGTTCGACCAATGCACCGACACCATCGTTCGGCAGGTCGGAGATATCGGCCGCATGGTGGACGAGTTCTCCTCGTTCGCACGCATGCCCAAGCCCTCCAAGGAAAGCAGCGACCTGCGCGACATCCTGCGCGACGCCATCTTCCTCCGGGAGATGGGGACGCCTCACGTGACGTTCATGCGCGAACTGGGAGAAGAGCCGCTGACAGGCATGTTTGATGTGCGCATGCTGGGCCAGGCGTTCGGAAACCTGATCAAGAACGCGGTCGAGGCGATCGAGGCCGTTCCGACCGGGGAGGAGCGGGACGGCCGCAAGGTAAAGGTCCGCGCGGTGTTTGATCGGGTTCACGACACGTTCATTGTCGACATCATCGACAATGGCAGCGGACTTCCCTCGGAGAACCGCCATCGCATTCTGGAACCCTACATGACGATGCGCGAGAAGGGGACCGGACTGGGCCTGGCAATCGTCAAGAAGATCATTGAGGAACACGGCGGGCAACTCGAACTGCACGATGCGCCGGCCGACTTCGATCATGGCAAGGGAGCTATGATCAGGGTCCTGCTGCCGCATGTTCAAACGGCAGTGCGACCCGGTGGGAACGATAACAAGGAACTGGCTTATGGCGTCTGATATTCTGGTTGTGGATGACGAGGCGGACATCCGGGAAATCGTGTCCGGTATTCTGTCGGATGAGGGCCATGAAACACGCACGGCGCACGACAGCGACAGCGCCCTGGCGGCAATTTCCGATCGCGTGCCGCGTCTGGTGTTTCTCGACATATGGATGCAGGGTTCCAAGCTCGACGGCCTCGCTCTCCTCGACGAGATAAAGAGCCGGCATCCGGACTTACCAGTGGTAATGATCTCCGGGCACGGCAACATCGAAACCGCCGTTTCGGCAATCAAAAGGGGGGCTTTCGATTTCATCGAGAAACCCTTCAAGGCCGATCGCCTGATCCTGATTGCCGAACGGGCGCTGGAGAACTCCAAGCT
>JAEYTV010000278.1 GCA_023433855.1 Pseudomonadota bacterium
AGTTTACAGGCGACCTTGCCGAAAATGCGGTTGCGAACTTCACGGCTGTCGTGGTCGATCCAGACGGTAACAAACAGTCCGCGCAGGGCCTAGCCTGGAAGCTCATCCGGATCGATCGTGATTACCAGTGGTATCGCGACGGTTCCGCATGGCGGTTCGAACCGGTGACCCGCACCAGCCAGATCGCCGACGGTGCCATCGGTGAGGGCGGTGACGTCGGCAGGATCTCGGTGCCGGTGACTTCTGGCCGCTTCAGGCTGGAAGTCGAGACCGCCGGTGCCGGTGGTGCGATCGCGAGCGTCGAGTTTGACGCCGGCTGGTTCGTCACGGCCAGCTCCGGCGAAACACCGGACGCGCTCGAAATCGGACTCGACAAACCACGCTACAAGGTCGGTGAGACTGCCAAACTCAAGGTAACGTCCCGCTATGCGGGCGAACTGATGGTCGCGACGGGGTCCGAAGCCCTGATCGCGGTGCAGACGGCGAGCATCGGCGAGGGTGGCGGTGAGATCGAGATCCCGATCACTGCAGATTGGGGGGCCGGCTCCTACGTCACCGCGACGCTCTACCGCCCGGGGCAGGCCCAGGAAAGCCGCATGCCGATGCGAGCCATCGGCATCACCTGGCTGGCTGTCGATCCGGAAAACCGCGACCTTCAGGTGACGATCCTCGCGCCCGAAAGAACGGAACCGCGAAAGCCACTCGACATCGCTTTGCAGGTCTCTGGCGCGGGGGCCAACGAGAACGCTTATGTCACTGTTGCCGCCGTGGATGTCGGCATCCTCAACCTGACCCGCTACCAGCCGGCGGCGCCGGACGACTGGTATTTCGGGCAGCGGCGGCTAGGGCTTGAGATCCGGGATCTCTACGGACGCCTGATCGACGGTTCGCTTGGTGCGACCGGGCGATTGCGGACCGGCGGCGACGGCGGCAGCATCGCCTTGCAGGCAAGTCCGCCCAAGGAAAAGCTGGTCGCATTTTTCAGCGGGCCGGTGAAGCTTGATGCAGAGGGCAGGGCAAACGTCTCTTTCGACATCCCGCAGTTCAACGGAACGGCGCGCGTCATGGCGGTTGCCTGGTCCAAGACGGGTGTCGGGCATGGTGTCAAGGACGTTGTGATCCGCGACCCGATCGTCATCACCCCCAGCCTGCCGCGATTCCTGTCCCCCGGCGATCAGGCGAACCTCAGGCTCGATATCGCAAACACGGACGCGCCTGCCGGGGATTACGAACTGACGATCAGGACCACCAATCCGCTGTCAATCGGGCATGCACTCAGGAGCGTCAAGCTGGCGGCTGGCGGCAAATCGACCCTAACCCTGCCGCTATCCGGAATGGAGCCCGGAGACGGAGAGGTCTATGTTCGCCTGGCGGCTGTGAACGGCCCTGCGGTGTACCAGCAGATCAGTCTGCCGGTACGTCCGGCGGCCTTGCCCATCACCGAGCGAAGGCTGGTCGAGCTGATGCCGGGATCGAGCCTGACGGTGGATTCAAATCTTCTCGCCGACAGCATCCTGCCTGGTGCGTCCGTAAGCTTGAACGTCAATCGGTCCAACGCTTTCGACATACCGGCGCTGCTGATGAGCCTCAGCCGTTATCCGTACGGTTGCGCCGAGCAGACGACGAGCCGCGCCCTGCCGCTCCTTTACCTCTCGGAAATGGCAGTACAGAACGGACTTGCAGATGAAGGGGAGGTGAAGAAGCGGGTTCAGGATGCTGTCCACCGCGTGCTCTCCTTCCAGTCCTCCGCCGGCAGCTTTGGCCTCTGGGCCCCGGGCAGCGGAGATCTCTGGCTCGATTCATACGTAACGGATTTCCTGTCCCGCGCCCGGGAGCAGGGATATGACGTGCCGGAAAAGGCGCTGGTACAGGCACTTGAAAGCTTGCAGAACTCCCTCGGCTACACAACCAACGTTAAGGACCAGGGTAGTGAGATCGCGTATGCGCTCTACGTGCTGGCCCGTAACAGGAAGGCCTCGATCAGCGATCTTCGGTACTATGCGGATGCGGCGCTCGCAGATCTGCCGACACCGCTCGCAAGGGCTCATATCGCCGCGGCGCTCGCACTTTATGGAGATGGCCAGCGGTCAAACAGCATCTTCTCCGATTCGCTCCAGATGGCGGACCAGGGGCAGGTCCACAAGGTGAGCCTCGTCCGCTCCGATTATGGCTCTTCACTGCGCGATGGGGCGGCTGTTCTTGCTCTCGCTGCCGAAAGCCGCCCCGTTCCACCGATCGTCCCTGCGCTCGCGGAGATCGTTGCGAGGGAATGGAGCGAGAAGAAATACACCAGCACACAGGAACAGGCCTGGATGCTGCTGGCAGCACGCGCATTGCAGAAGGGCGATGACAGGCTGCGGCTCACCGTCAATGGTATCGAACACCGCGGCGCTCTGTTGTCGCAGACCAGCGGCGATGCGCTAATCGATCGTCCGGTGACAATCAGAAATGATGGAAGCGAGCCGCTTTCGGCCGCCATCACCACCGTTGCCGCGCCAGCGCAGCCGCTTGCGACCGGAGGCAACGGCTTCGAAATTTCCCGGACTTATTACAACATGGACGGCGAGGAGGTGAATGTCAGCGAGGCGCAGCAAAACGACCGCTATGTGGTAGTCCTGACCATCACCGAGACCAACGAATGGCCCTCGCGGATCGTCGTGACGGATCTTTTGCCGGCTGGCCTGGAGATCGACAATCCCGGCATCGTGAACAGCGCCAATCTGTCGAACTTCGACTGGATCGAAGAAGTGACGCCGGCGCACATGGAATTCCGCGACGATCGGTTCGTGGCGGCTTTCGACCGGTCGGCCGGAGACAATCGCCAGATTACACTCGCCTATGTCATTCGCGCTGTGACGCCGGGCGTCTACGACCATCCGGCGGCGCAGGTGGAGGACATGTATCGCCCGCAATTCTCGGCGCGCACCGCCACCGGCAAGATGGAGGTGGTCGCCGCGCAATAGCGGCGGCCTGTCGCCATGAAGCTCCGGTGGAAAGTCTCGATGGGGCTCGGTGCCTTCGCTCTCCTGGGGGCGGGGCTGGCCCTCGGCCTGAACGCGGCCGACGCGGCCTATCCGCCTCCGCTCGAAAAGGCGAAGATTATCTCGGCAGAGGTGCTCGACAGGGATGGCGAGCTATTGCGTGCCTTCGCGACACCGGAGGGTCGCTGGCGGCTGAAGACGCTGCCGCAGGACGTGGACCCGCGTTTTCTTAAAATGCTTGTCGCCTATGAGGACCAGCGCTTCTACGATCACCGCGGCGTCGATTACTGGGCGATCGGGCGGGCGGCCTGGCAGCTTGTTAGCCATGGACGGATCGTGTCCGGGGCTTCTACGCTTTCCATGCAGGTGGCGAGGCTGATCGAGCCCCGCGAGACCCGCTCCCTTTCGGCGAAGCTCCTGCAACTTGTCCGTGCGGCCCAGATCGAGCGGCGGTTGAGCAAGCAGGAGATCCTGGCGATCTATCTTACCCGCGCGCCCTATGGCGGCAATCTGGAAGGCGTGCGTGCGGCGAGCCTGGCTTATTTCGGAAAGGAACCGCGGCGGCTGACGGTAGCGGAGGCAGCCCTTCTCGTCGCATTGCCGCAATCGCCGGAAGGCAGACGGCCGGACCGGCACCCAAAAGCGGCGCAGGCAGCGCGCGAGCGAGTGCTGAGGCGCGCGGCCGTAGCCGCGATTACCGGCGAGGGAGAGGTGGCGCGCGCCGCGAGCGACGCGATTTCCACCAGGCGGCTGCAACTGCCGGCCTATGCCGCTCATCTTGCCGAGGCGGCGATCCGTAGGCAGCCGAACGCCAACGAGTACCGCACAACGCTGAAGCGAAGTATCCAACAGGGACTGGAGCAGGTGGCGCGGGACGCTTCTGCCGAACTGCCGCCCAAAGCGTCCCTCGCCATGGTGATGGCGGACGCGAAGACCGGCGAGATCGTGGCCGAGGTCGGCTCGGCGGATTATTTCGATGCGAACCGTTCCGGCTGGGTGAACATGACACGGGTGTTGCGGTCGCCGGGCTCGACGCTGAAGCCGTTCATCTACGGGCTTGCGTTCGAGCAGGGGCTGATCAGCCAGGAGACGATCATCGAGGACCGGCCGACGGATTTCTTCGGCTACCGGCCGAAGAATTTCGACATGAGTTATCAGGGGGACGTGAGCGTGCGGCAGGCTCTGCAATTGTCGCTGAACGTCCCGGCTGTACGGTTGCTCGATGCGGTCGGGCCGTCGCGGCTGATGGTCCGCTTCCGGCGCGCCGAAGTGCGCCCGGTTCTGCCGCCCAATGAGGCGCCCGGGCTGGCGATCGGCCTCGGTGGCGTAGGGGTTACGCTGAAGGACCTGGTACAGGGCTATGCGGCGCTTGCCAGCCGTGGCAATCCGGTTCGGCTGGGCAACGGCATCGACGACCAGCCGGGCCTTATTGGTGGTGAGCCGCTGCTGGAGCCGGCGGCGGTCTGGAGTGTCGCCGACATCCTGTCCGATGTGCTGCCACCGCAAGGCAGCCGGAAACTCGGAATCGCCTACAAGACAGGCACGAGCTACGGATACCGTGACGCATGGTCCATCGGCTATGACGGCCGTCACGTACTCGGCGTTTGGGTGGGGAGGGCAGACAATGGCGCCGTGCCCGGGATCGCCGGGTACCAGACGGCGGCACCGATCCTGTTCGAGGCATTCTCCAGGTCGGGCGTGCCGATCACTCCATTGCCGGCGGCTCCGGCCGGTGCGATCCGGTTGGCGCAGACGGACCTTCCGATCAGCCAGAGACGTTTCTCCGTTACTGCAAGCGGCCTTGTAGCTGCTTCTTCGCAAGAGCCGCCGCCGCAGATCGTCTTTCCGCCGGAAGGCGCCCGAGTCGATCTCGGCGCGCGTTCGGGGGAATTGTCGCCGTTGGTGCTGAAACTGCAGGGCGGGCGGGCGCCCTTCCGGTGGCTGGCTAACGGAAAGCCGCTCGCGGAGATTTCCCGTCGCCGCACCAGTGAGTGGAAGCCGGACGGCGCCGGCTATTCGAGGCTGACGGTGATCGATGCCGTGGGGCGGGCCGCCAGCGTGGGGATCTTCGTCGATTGATCAGGCCGCAGATGCGGCCCTCTTCCTTGCGATGCGTGCGCGGATGGACTCCACGTCGGCCCGGGGCGTGGCCGCAAACAGGGTTCGCGTATATTCGTGCTTCGGGTCGGAGAAGACCTCTTCGCGCGTTCCGTATTCCACCGCTTCGCCGAAATACATCACCATGACCTCGTCGGCGATGTAACGCACGACGGAAAGATCATGGCTGATGAAGACGTAAGTCAGGTTGAATTCGTCCTGCAGGTCCGCAAGCAGGTTCAGGACCTGAGCCTGAACCGAGAGGTCGAGGGCCGAGACCGGTTCATCGAGAACGAGAAGCTTCGGATTCATCATCAGCGCGCGCGCAATGGCGATGCGCTGGCGCTGACCGCCGGAAAACATGTGCGGGTACCGATTGTAGTGTTCAGGACCCAGACCGACCTTCACCAGCATCTCGGTGGCGCGGTCGCGCCGTTCCGCTGCCGACATCGATGTGTTGATCGCCAGGGGTTCGCCAAGCACATCACCGATCTTTTGGCGCGGATTGAGCGAGCCGTAAGGGTTCTGGAAGACGATCTGCACCTTCTGGCGCATCTCGGGCGTCAGGTGGCCGGGGCGGGTATCCATCTTCTCACCGTCGATGAAGAGTTCGCCGTCCGTCGGTTCGTCGATGAAGGTCAGCATCCGGGCCAGGGTCGACTTGCCGCAGCCACTTTCACCGACGATGGCGAGTGTTTTGCCGCGTTCCAGCTTGAACGAGACGCCCTTCAC
>JAEYTV010000397.1 GCA_023433855.1 Pseudomonadota bacterium
TATCTGGGTGCATCGGCTGCCGCTCAAGATGCGGTTCAAGAAGTCGAGGATCTATCTCAGCGCCATCCCCATCGTCGGCCTCGGCTTCGCAATCGGGGTCCTGACCTCCGTCATGGGCGTCGGCGGCGGCTTCATCATGGTGCCGGCGATGATCTACCTCCTGCGCATCCCCACCAACGTGGTGGTCGGGACTTCGCTCTTCCAGATCATCTTCGTGACGGCCTATACGACGATGGTGCAGGCGGCGACCAATTACTTCGTCGATATCGTTCTGGCGACCATCCTGATGGTGGCGGGCGTGATCGGCGCCCAGTACGGCGTACGGGCCGGACAGAAGCTGCGAGGAGAGCAACTTCGCGCACTGCTGGCGCTGCTGGTGCTGGCCGTGGGGATCCGACTGGCGATCGGCCTCCTGGTCACGCCCGAGGACATCTATTCTGTTGCGGTCGGGGGCCTGGCTTACTGATGCAGCGACTTGTTCGTGCCGCCGTCTTTGCAGCGCTCTGCACATTCGCCGAGCCGGGTCTGGCGCAGGTTCCGTTCGGCGAGGCCTCGTCGGTGAAGGAGGGGCTCGAGATTGGGGCTTCCACCAGCGAGATTGCAATAGCTTCGGATTTCCGGGGCGCGGACCTGACGATCTTCGGCGCGCTTACCAACGCCGACGAACTGTTCCTCGCCATCGGGCAATACGACGTGGTCGTGACCCTCGAAGGACCGAAGGATTACGCCACCGTGCGCAAGAAGGAGCGCGTCTTCGGCATCTGGATGAACACCCAGTCAATGACCTTCGAACAGGTGCCGGAGAGCTACTCGCTGGCGAGCACCCGCCGGATCGAAAGCATTGATCAGGCTCCGAGCCTCAACAATATCGGTGTCGGGATCGACCACCTGCCGCTGAATCCGGTCGGCTACATCCCCAACTCCGGGCTGATCAGCGAGTTTCGCGATTCCTATCGCCGGCTCAAGCTTGCCAGCGGCCTTTATCAGCGTGACACTAACGGCGTTCGCTTCGTCTCCTCCAGTCTTTTCCGTGCCTCGCTTAAGCTGCCGGCTGAGATTCCGGATGGCATGCACATGGTGCGAGCCTATCTCTTCAAAGGCGGCCAGTTGATCACCCAGAAGGAACTGCCTCTGCGCGTCGTCAAGACAGGCCTCGAACAGGCAATCACCAATGCCGCGCATGAGCGACCGATCACCTACGGCTTCCTCTGCGTACTGATCGCAGTCATCACTGGCTGGGGCGCAAGCCTGATGTTCCGCAAAGACTAACGCCCGCAGCCTCGTCCTTCGTCTTATTGCACCGCGGCAAAAGTTCGTTATCCTCCCCTCCCCGGAGGACGTATATGACCATACTCGAAACCGGCGGCAGCAAGACGATCTCGGGCGCCACGACCACCGCATCGCGCCCCGTCGGCCGCCCGGTGGCGCTCACCTGCCGTGACGGCGTCGTATTGCATGGACATTTCTGGCCGGCTCACGCGGCCGCGTCAGGCAGCGTGATCATCAATCCCGCCACGGGCGTTCCTGCCCGATACTACCACTATTATGCGGATTTCCTGGCGCGCCACGGCTTCGACGTGCTGACCTACGACTATCGCGGCATCGGGCTTTCGCGGCCGGAAAGGCTCAGGGCATGCGGCTTTCGTTGGCGGGACTGGGGCGAACAGGATTTCGACGCTGCCCTGAGGCATATGGATGCAGCCCACCCCGGACGGCCGCTTTACGTCGTCGGCCATAGCATCGGAGGCTACCTGCCGGGGCTTTCGCCGCATGCGGGGCGGGTGGATCGGATGCTGACCGTCGGCGCGCAATATGCCTATTGGCGCGACTACGCCTCCGGACATCGAGCACGGCTTTTCTGGAAATGGCATGTCATCATGCCGGCGCTAACGGCGCTCTTCGGCTATTTTCCCGGCAAGCGTCTCGGCTGGCTGGAGGATCTGCCGGCCGGCGTCGCCAACGAATGGAGTTTTCGCCGGGCACGCATGGAGATGACCCATCCTCCTGCCGAACGCGACGAGGTGCTGCGACGCTTTGGGTCTGTAAAGGCGCCGATCCTGGCGGTGGCCGTTTCCGACGATGATATCGGTACGCTGGCGGCGATCAGGCGTACACTTGCCTATTATGGAAATGCCGAAAGGCGGGTCGTGCTTCTCCGGCCCACTGAGTATGGGCTTGATTCGATCGGCCATTTCAGCCTGTTCCACTCCCGACATGCGAGCGGCTTCTGGCACGAAGCACTGTGTTGGCTGCGGGATGGCGACAATCCGTGGCCGTCTTCGACCTTGCCTTGAGCCAGGTCAAGGATCAACTCCCTGGAACCGCTATCCTGGCAGCCGCAACAAGGAGTAACGCCATGTACAAGCATATCCTGATTCCAACCGACGGATCGCCTCTTTCAACGCAAGCCGTTGAGAAAGCCCTCGATTTCGCGCACGCAATTGGGGCGGAGGCCACTGTTCTCGTTGTCATCGAGCCGCTTCAGGTTTTCACGGTCAACCCGAGCGGGCTCGAAACGGCCTATGCCGAATACGACCGCATGAGCAACGAGGCTGCCGACGGTACTCTGCTCGCTGCCAAGGAAGTGGCCAAACAGCGCATGGTCGCTTGTGAAACCATCAAGCTCATCAGCCTTGATCCGGCCAAAACCATAGTGGAGACGGCTGAACGGCATGGCTGCGACATTATCGCAATGGCCTCGCATGGCCGCTCCGGCTTCAAGGCCTTCATGCTCGGCAGCGTTACCATGAAGGTCCTGTCGCATTCCAAGGTACCAGTACTCGTCTATCGCTGAATCAAGCGGTGAGGCTGCCGAACCGCACCGAGTAGATGCGGTCGCGACCGAGCAGATGCGCCACCAGCGTCTCGCGGTTGAACAGGCCATGCACCGCCTGATGGCGCAGATCGAGTCCACCGGCAAGAACGCCAAAGGCCGGCATGACGAGGCGGTTGCCGTCGCTGGCAAAACACGGGCGACGGACCGATTTTTCGCGGCGACGAACGGTTGCTGCTGGATGAAGGTGGCCGGCGATTTCGCCCCTGCCGGAAATCAGGCTGGGCTCGTGGCGGAAAACCAGACCACCATAGATCAACTCGTCCAAGCAGACACCGGGCAGATCCACCGTTCCGTCGGGATCGTGGTTGCCGTTGATCCAGATCCAGTCCCGGCCGCGCACCATATCAGCGATCAGCTTGCGCAGATCGGCCGGCAAATGCTGCGAGCCTTTGCGGTCATGGAAATTGTCGCCGAGCGAGACGACGACTGCCGGATCGTACCGGGTGATGACGGCGGAAAGGATATTGAGCGTCGCGACCGTGTCGTAAGGCGGCAGCATCATACCTCGACGGGCAAAGGCTGCACCCTTTTCCAGGTGCAGGTCCGAGACGACGAGCATCCGCGTTTCCGGCAGGTAAAGACCGCCCAACGGATCGCAAACGGCAACGGCGCCGCTCACGACGATCTCTTCCGCTCCGGTTGCCTGGCCTGTCATGACGGTGCGGGCAGCGAGCCCAAGGCGATGCATCAAGTTCGTTTCTTTCCAATGCCCTGTCGTTTGCATCCCTGTACCTATCACAGGAATGACAGAGGACGCTGGATCACGACAACGCCTCCGCAATCAGATCCTCGGCGGCCTCCTGAAGCACCGCGTCATGCGCTTCGCCCGGGACGCTTTCCTTGCCGATCTCCAGCATGATCGGAACGGCTAGCGGCGAGACCCGGTCGAGATCGCGGTGGGTGATGTGCCCCCTGATTCGAGCCAGCATATCGCCTAACCGGCTCAGATCCAAAAGACCGGACGCCGCATCCCGGCGCGTCGCCTCCAGGAGCACATGGTCCGGCTCATGGGTGCGTAGAACGTCGTATATCAGATCGGTCGAGACTGTGACCTGTCTCCCTGTCTTCTCCCTGCCCGGATGACGGCGCTCGATCAAGCCTGAAATCACGGCGCAATTGCGGAAAGTGCGCTTCAGCATGTAACTTTCGTTGAGCCAGGCTTCGAGATCGTCGCCAAGCATGTCCTCGTCAAAGAGATCGGACAGGCTCAGGCGACCCGCCTTCACCATTGCACCGACATCATTGAGCGCCCAGACCGCCAGGGAATAGTCCGTTGCGACAAAGCCCAGCGGCCGTGCACCGGCGCGTTCGAGCCGACGGGTCAGGAGCATACCGAGTGTCTGGTGCGCAAGCCGTCCTTCAAAACAGTAGGCGACCATGAAGAACCGCTTGCCGCGCGGGAAGGTCTCGATCAGCAGTTCGTCCCGGCGTGGCAGCATCGAACGTTCCAGCTGGATGTTGAGCCAGTCCCGCACCTGGTCGGGCAAGGCATCGCGGCGATCGGGGTCGGCAAGCATGGCGCGGACCTGGTCCGCAAGGTAGGTCGTCAGCGGGAACTTGCCGCCGGCGTAGGCCGGTATCTTGGGATCGAGCGAAAAAGCATTGGAAACAAGACATTCGTTTTCGCGGATGCCTTCAAAACGCAGGACCTTGCCGGCGAAGAGGAAGGTATCGCCCTGCACGAGCTGTTCGAGAAAATATTCCTCGACTTTACCGAGCGACAGTCCGCCGCGGCCCAATGTCCCCTTGGCATTGCGCTTGACGAGGCGGACATTGAGTTCGGTCGCTTCGACAATTGTGCCGAGGTTCAGGCGGTATTGCTGGGCAACCTGCGGATTGGAGACGCGCCAGCGGCCGTCCTTCATCTTGCGGATCTTCGCATACCGTTCGTAGGAGCGCAGCGCGTAACCGCCGGTCGCCACGAAATCGACGATCCGCTCGAACATGTCCCAGGAGAGGTTCGCATAAGGCGAGGCGGAGACAATCTCCTCGTAGAGTTCCAGTGGATCGAACGGTTCGGCGCAGGCCATGCCCAGCGCATGCTGGGCGAGCACATCGAGCGCCCCCTCTCCTACCGGCGGCGTATCCTGCGCGCCGAGATAGTTCGCGTCGAGTGCGGCCTGGCATTCCATAACCTCGAAGCGGTTGGCAGGCACGAGGATCGCCTTCGATGGTTGGTCCATGCGGTGGTTGGAGCGGCCGATGCGTTGCGCAAGCCGGGAAGCGCCCTTCGGCGCACCTATGTGGACAACGAGATCGACGTCGCCCCAGTCGATGCCCATGTCCAGTGTCGAGGTAGCGACGACGGCTCGGAGCTTGTTGGCGGCCATGGCGGCCTCAACCTTGCGGCGCTGGCCGGCGTCGAGCGAGCCGTGATGCAGGGCGATAGGCAGGTTGTCCTCGTTGATCGTCCAGAGCGTCTGGAAAAGGAGTTCTGCCTGGAACCGGGTGTTGACGAAGATCAGCGTCGTCTTGTGGCGTTTGATCTCCTCGTAAACCTCGGGGATCGCATAGGTTGAAACGTGGCCGGACCAGGGAATACGGTCCTCAGTCTTCATGATGGTGATGTCGGGTGCGGCGCCCCCCATGATGTGGACCAGGCCAGCGGGTGGCGCTGCGCGTTCGCCTTGCGGAACAAGCCATCGCTGCAGGTCCATCGGATCGGCGACGGTGGCGGACAGGCCGATCGTGCGGACGTTCGGCGCATGCCTGCGGATGCGGGCAAGGCCGAGTGAGAGCAGATGGCCCCGCTTGGAGGTGACCAGCGAATGCAGTTCGTCAAGGACGACGTACTTCAGGTCCTTGAAGAACCGGCCCGCTTCCTTGTTGGCCAACAGAAGGGCCACCTGTTCCGGGGTGGTCAGGAGGATGTCCGGCGGATTGAGCTTCTGGCGCTGGCGCTTTGCCTGCGGGGTATCACCGGTACGGTTCTCGATGGTGACGGAAAGCCCCATTTCGGTCACGGGCTTCATCAGGTTGCGTTCGATATCGACCGTCAGCGCCTTCAAGGGTGAGATGTAAAGCGTGTGGATGCCGGTGAAGGCGGAGCCCGGCGGGATCTTGCCGCGGCGCGTCAGATCGGTCAGCGACGGCAGGAAACCGGCGAGCGTCTTGCCGGCGCCAGTCGGCGCGATCAGCAGCATGTTTTCGCCCGCCGTTGCCCTGCTCAGCAGCTCCAGCTGATGGGCGCGCGGCTGCCAGCCCTTCTCGGCGAACCATTTGAGGAACGGCCGGGGAAGAAGCGCGGCATCACGGCCGGAGGGATGGGTTTCAAGGATATCCACGAGACGGAAGATAAGCGTAAGCACTGGAAAAAGAAGAGTGCTCGACGCCGATGCAACATCGTGGATGCCATCATCACCGTCGCAATGGGCATCGATGCCTGAAAGCGGCTATGCGTCCGTTTCCGTGCGATGCATCCGATCGCAAGCCGGCAAACGCGGCCTGATCACCGGGCCGGCATTATTGCTAGCGAACAATGTATCGGTCCGTGCGATGGTTGATGGCGAGCGTCATGTTCAAGGTGACCGCTGCAAGGATCGAGCAGAGAATGACGAGGGGGCTGGCGACAAAAAAGGAGAGCGCCAGCACCACTCCATCGAGGCCGAGCTGGACGAAGCCAGCCCGCCAACCAAACCGATCCTGCAGGTATAGCGCCAGGACGCCGAAACCACCGAGTGAAGCTCGATGGCGGAAAAGGATGAGCATGCCGCAGCCGATCAGCAGCCCGCCGAACAGGGCCGCGACGATCGGATCTATGTGATCGACGGCGATGAGTCTGGGCAACAAGCCGGTCAGCGCGGACGTGGTGGCCACAGCGGCGAAGGTTTTTGCGGTAAAGACGAAGCCGAGCCGTTTATAGGCGAGCCAGTAGAACGGCAGGTTCAGCACGAAGAAGGCCGCGCCGAAGCCCACATCGGCGGAATAGCGCAAGAGGAAACCAAGCCCCGCAGTGCCGCCGATGAGGAGATTGGCCGCGGACAAAAGCGTGACGCCAAGAGCGGCGAGCATGCTACCGGCAGCGATACCCTGCACGTCTTCAAGCACGGAATGCCGGTCGGAATTCGATGCCCAGAAACCGATCGGCGACTTGCCTTCCGCGGTGCTGCTGCCGTCTGCCATCAGCGCACCACGATATAGCGGTCGGAACGGTGATTGACCGCCAGCAACAGGTTGAGGACCACGGCGCTCAGCAGCGACCACAGCACGGTCGCCGGACTGACGACGAAGAAGGCGGCCAGCATGACGCAGACGTCGAAGGCAAGCTGAACGAGGCCGGCGGGAACCCTGAAGCGATCCTGCAGGTAGATGGCAAGGATGCCGATGCCGCCGAGCGACGCGCGGTGACGATAAAGCCCGAGCAGACCGTAGCCGATCAGGATGCCGCCGAGAAGGGCAGCCCAGAGTGGATGCAGATAGTCGATCAGCAGAAATCGCTGTTCAATCTCAGTGATTATCGAAACCATCACGATCGCCGCGAACGTCTTGACCGAGAAGGCAAGGCCAAGCCGCCTGAACGAGAGGTAATAGAACGGCAGATTGACGGCAAAGAAGAACAGTCCGAAGGAAATGCCGAACTGGTAGTGCAGCAGGAAGGCAACCCCGGCCGTGCCGCTGGTCAGCAGTCCCACCTGATTGAGCAGGTAAAGGCCGAGGGCCGCCACCATGGCGCCGATGATCATCCCCTGCACGTCTTCGACAGGAGTATGCTGCGACGGATCGGCGCTGTAAAAGCCGAGATTGCGCCGCTGGACCTGCTTTACGTCAGCCATTCACGCACCTTGATCTACGGAGATATTGCATCGCAATATAACCCTCATCAAGAGGCTTCAAGAGGTCGTGAGCCGGCAAACGAAAAAGCAAGAAATCTTCGATCAGCGAGGCTTTCGCGACACAAACAGGATGCCGTGCACGGGCTTTCCGCCATCCATGCGAATAACCGCTCTTTCCGTCGACAGGATATCAAGACCATAGCGGTCGAGGAGCGCGCGGACATAGGGCTCCGAATGGGCGTAGCGGAGGGATTGCCTCAGTTGGAAGCCGCCGTCCGTGTCCAGATCCTCCACTGAGAAGGCGAAGAAGCCGGCCGGCGCCAAGAGTTCCAGAACCAGCGGAAACACCGTTTCGAGAGAGCCTAGATACATCAGTACGTCGGCGGCCGACACCAGATCCGCACGGTTTGTCGGCAGTCCGGAGGAGAACAGACCAGACTCCTGCGGTGCAAGGCCGAGATCCGCCTGGGCGAGATGGTCGTAAAGGCCCTTGTCCCTTGCCTTGGCGAGCATTTTGGACGACAGGTCGAAACCTTCCAGCCGCGCTGTATGACGACGGATTTCTGCGCCGAAGAGGCCCGTGCCGCAGCCGAGGTCGACGGTGTTCCGAAACTGCGCGTACGGAGCGACAAGGGCGGCGAGTTTCGAGGGGACGGAATAACCGAGCTTTACCACCAGCGCCGTGTCGAAGCGGTCGGCATAATGGTCGAACACCCCCTCGACATAGCGGCTCGGCGGCAGGTCCGGAATTGTCTCTTCGCCGTGAAGCGCGAGTTTCAGACGAGCGCCAAAAACATCATCCGGCTGTAGCTGGAGCGCCTGACGATAGGCACCTGTCGCAGTATCGAGTTCGGCCTTTTCCCGGTACTCGCCAAGCCGGAACCAGCCGGCCGCCCAACCGGGTACAATCTCGAGCGCCTGTTCCATCAATTCGGCGGCGGCGGCGAAATCTGCGTTTTCAGCTAGCATGCGGGCATAGTGGGCCCGGCGGTCGGCAATGACGTCACCGGAGGGAAAATAGCTGAAGGGCAATAAGGTAATCCTTGGAGGGAGAAGCTTTTTTGCCGAAGCCATAAAAAAACACAAGTTCTATCTGAGGGGAAACGCTTGCGGTCGTGGCGGCTGCCGCCTATTTCTCAACCGCAATTAAGGAGATGGAAAAGAATGGCGGACGGGGTGAACAGGTTCCTCGGCGATACACCGGGGCGCACGATCATCAAGCTGATCGTCGTGTGTCTGATCGTCGGCTTCGTGCTGGCGTTCTTCGGCTTCACACCGGACAACATCGTCGATACGATCCGCTATCACGTGCTCGACCTGTGGTACAATGGGTTCCGCGCCCTTGGAAGCATCGGCAACTACCTGGTGCTCGGCGCCATCGTGGTGATCCCCATCTTCATCGTCCTGCGCCTTATGAGCTTCCGACGCTGACATGACCACATTCCACGCTGCTTCCCGGCGGAGCTTCCTTCTGTTGTTCGGAAACGGGCTGCTGCTTGCGGGCTGTTCCACCACATCCGTCCTGACCCCCACATCTGGCGCAGAGGACGAAACGCAGGCCGCCCTTCCGATGGTCAACAAGCTGAGGCAATCGAGAGGCCTTTCAGCGCTGACGCTCGACTTGCCCGCGCGCCAGGCGGCCAGCAATCAGGCCATCCGCATGGCAAAGGCCAACCAGATGAAGCATGTCATTGGCCTCGGTGACGATTTCGGTGCGCGCATGAAGAAGAACGACGTGTCGCTGCCAGCGGCGGAGAACATCGCCAGCGGCCAGACTTCGGTCGATGCGGCGGTGCAGGCATGGATCGATTCACCCAAACATCTCCAGAACATGCTCGGCTCCTACCGGGGCCTCGGCGTCGCCGTAGCGCGCGCCGGCGACAACCGTCCCTACTGGGCGATGGTGCTCTCGGGCTGAATGATGGACGGGCGCGGGCAGGAGGCACCGGCCGTCAAGCCGTTCGACGTAACGCACCGCCTGGTGCTCGGTATCGCTATCCCGATGACGCTCGGGTTCCTGACGACACCGCTGCTCGGGCTGACCGATACGGCAGTGGTCGGGCATCTCGGCTGGCCGGAAGCGCTAGCGGGACTTGCAATCGGCGCAATCCTGTTCGACCTCATCTATGGCAGCCTGAGCTTCCTGCGCACCTCGACCACCGGGCTGGTGGCGCAAGCCTACGGCCGGGGCGATCGTCGCGAACAGCAGGCGGTCTTCTGGCGGTCTCTCATCAGCGCTCTGGGGCTTGGGGTCGTCATGCTCGCGCTTGCGCCGGTGATCCTTGCCTTCGCACCAGAACTGATGACCAGCGACCCTGCCGTGGCCGCAGTGACACGGGAATATTTCGGCATCAGGGTGCTGACGAGCCCCGCGACCTTCGCCAACTTCGCGATCCTCGGATTCGTGCTGGGCCGTGGCCAGGGCGTGCTCGGGCTCGTGCTGCAGATCATCCTGAACGGCACCAATATCGTGCTTACCGTGCTGCTTGGCCTCGTACTCGGCTACGGCGTCGCCGGTGTTGCCTGGGCGACGGCGCTCGCAGAGGTCACGGCCGCGATAATCGGGCTCGTCATCATCAGCCGCGAATTTTCCGCCGGCGACCGGCCGAGCCGTATGGACGTCTTCGATACGGCGAAGCTCCGGCAGCTCTTCCAGCTCAATGCCGACATCCTCATCCGCTCGCTGATCCTCAACTGCGCGTTCGCGCTGCTGACCCGCGTCGGGTCCGGCTTCGGCGCCGTGACGCTGGCTGCAAATGCAGTGCTGATGAACATCTTCATGCTGTCCACCTTCTTCCTCGATGGACTGGCGGGAGCGGCCGAACAGCTGGCCGGACGCGCCGTCGGCGCCCAATACCGACCCTCCTTCGACAGGGCACTGAAGCTGACCGGCCTCTGGTCGTTCGTCATGGCCGGCGCGGTCGGGCTGTTCTTCATCGTCTTTGGACAGCCGATCATCCACCTTCTGACGAACTCGCAAGAGGTGCGGCAGGAAGCCTCTACCTATCTGGCATGGGCGGCATTGACCGGGCTGACCGGTGCACTGGCCTTCCAGATGGACGGCGTCTTTATCGGCGCCACATGGTCGCGCGAGATGCGCAACATGATGCTTCTGTCCTTTGCCGGCTATTGCGTCGGGCTGGCCCTGCTCGTGCCGTGGCTCGGCAACCACGGGCTATGGCTGTCGCTCAACCTGTTCCTGCTGATGCGCGGCTTCTTCCTCGCGGCCATGGTGCCGCGAAAGGCGCGTCAGAGTTTTTCAGCTGCCCATTGATCCACGCGGCTGTCGCGCAACTCGCGGACCGAGGAGACCTTTTCCTCGTCGAACACCGAGGAGAGGCCCTTCACGATCGCCGAAGCAAGCCCCGCCCCTTCGTAAACCATGCAGGAATAAAGCTGCACGAGATCGGCCCCGGCACGGATCTTTTCCAGCGCGTCCTGAGCATTCGAAACTCCGCCAACGCCGATGATCGGCAAAGCCGGACCGACTCGCTTGCGTATCCTTGCCAGCACCACGGTCGAACGCCTGAACAGCGGCGCGCCGGACAGGCCGCCCGCCTCCTTTGACTCGACTGCATTCTTCAACCCGTCGCGGGCAAGCGTCGTGTTGGAAACGATCAATCCATCCAGCGGATGGTCTGTGGCTTCCGCCGCGATGTCGTCCAGTCCCTCCTCCGTCAGGTCAGGCGCAATCTTCAGGAAGACCGGAACGTTGCGGCCATGGCGCAGCGCTTCCTCGGCCCGGGCGGCGAGCACCGCCTCCAGCAGCGCCTTCAGGCTGTCGCGCGCCTGAAGATCACGCAGTCCGGGGGTATTTGGAGACGAGATATTGACCGTGAAATAGGTGGCGAGGGCATAGAACCTGCGGATGCCCGCGACATAGTCCGCCACACGGTCCGCCGCATCCTTGTTCGCGCCAATGTTGACGCCCACGATCCCGGGGGCGTTGCGACGCGCGACGAGGCGCCGGAACGCGGCCTCGTGGCCTTCATTATTGAAACCCAGCCGGTTGATGACGCCGCGATCCTCGATGAGGCGGAAGATGCGTGGCTTGTCATTGCCAGCCTGGGGTTTCGGAGTGACGGTGCCTACCTCGGTGAAGCCGAAACCGAGCCGCAGGATGGCATCCGGCACCTCGGCATTCTTGTCGTAGCCGGCAGCAAGACCGATCGGATTTGGGAACCGGATGCCGGCGACGGTCTGGACAAGGCGCGGGTCGGCGGGCAAGCGGCAGGTGGGAATCATTCCCGTCTTCAGCGCCGAGATCGACAGGCTGTGAGCAGTCTCCGGATCGAACATGAAGAGGCTGCGGGAGGCAATGCCCGATAGACGCCCGATCACGGCATCTTCTCCGGAAAGGCGTGCAGTCCGTCGACGCCAATCAGAAGCGGCATTTCCCAGAGCACGGCAGCCAGGGGTAGCGGCCCGTAAAGATGTGGAAACAGCTCGCCGCCCCGCGACGGCTCGAATTTCAACGCCTCGCCGAGCGACGGGGCATCAACGGCGACGAGTATCAGGCCGGCCACGCCGGCGAAATGGAGTCTTGCCGTTTCCTTGGCCTGGGCACCCGTGGAGAAATGGATATAGCCATCCCGGAGGTCGATCTCGGCGCCCTCGAAGACGCCTTTTTCCTTTGCCTGGCGCCAGAGCGTGTCCGGCACGATCTTGTACACTATATCCGTCATCATCAGCTTTCGGCGGTCTGTTATTTTCCGACGGTTTGCCGCAAAGCCTAGCGCTTGTCCACCGGAACAACTGGAGGAACTCTCATGAACACGTCGATGTGGGTCACCGTGGCGCTGCTTATCCCGTCAGTTGCGCATGCGCAGGGGACGGAAACGAGCCGCTTCCAGCTTGAAAAAACGGAGCAAGGCATTGTGCGGCTCGACACACAGACCGGCGCAATGACTCTTTGCCGCGATGAAAATGGTACCCTTGCCTGTCGCATGCAGCCCGACGAAAGAGCCGCCTACGAAGCCGAACTTGACAGACTGGAAAAGCGGGTGACCGCGCTCGAAGAACGCCTCAGCCATACGCCGTTGAACGCGCTACCTTCCGACGAGGAAGTGGATCGCTCGCTGTCGATCATGGAGCGGTTCATGCGTCGCTTCATGGCTATCGTCGGAGAATTCGTCAACCAACGGGAGGCGGATCCACCACCACCAAATCGCACGTGAAATCCTGCACTTGTTTCCTTCTCCCTTGAGGTTTATCTTTTTGCCGAGATTCAGAACGCACCACTATGCTCTTGGGAGGGGGCGTGGGAATGCAGACACTCACAATCATCATTGCAGACGATCACCCGCTTTTTCGCGGCGCGCTGAGTCAGGCTGTCAAAGGCCTGGCAGCAGAACTGCGCATCATAGAAGCGGGCGACTTCGACGCCGCAAGGTCTGCGGCGGAGGACAATCCCGAAGCCGATCTGATGCTTCTTGACCTGGCGATGCCCGGTGTCAGCGGTTTCTCCGGGCTGGTGTCTCTTCGTGCCGAGTTTTCCGCCCTGCCGATCGTTGTAGTATCCGCAACCGATGATGCCGGCACAATTCGCCGCGCCCTCGAACTTGGCGCCTCGGGCTTCATGTCCAAATCATCAGGACTGGACGACATCAGGGCCGGTATTCACGCGGTGCTCAAGGGGGACATCTGGGCACCCATGGGCGATCTTGGCGCTTCCGAAGAAGATCCCGGTCTCGCCGAGCTCATCGATCGGCTGAAGACACTGACGCCTCAGCAGAACCGAGTGCTGACAATGCTCGGCGAAGGCCTCCTCAACAAGCAGATCGCGTATGCACTGGGCGTTTCGGAAGCGACCGTCAAGGCGCATGTGTCTGCAATCCTGCTGAAGCTGAACGTGGACAGCCGCACCCAGGCGGTCATCAAGCTCGGGAAGATCAACATGGCGCTGGTGGCCTGACGCCAAGAGCCGAAACACAGGATTTTATTCCTCTCCGCTCTTTACGCGGACATTACCCTTCGTTAAACTCCACCATACTTGCGCGCTCCCAGGATCCTCTCCCGGCCGTGCCACGGGGCTCTGCCGCGGCCGACAGGATGAGTGTCTTGCGAGCCGATGATGGGTAAGGGCAAGAT
>JAEYTV010000412.1 GCA_023433855.1 Pseudomonadota bacterium
GGATGCATTGACGGTCCGGCCCGAAATCGCTTCCGGGCCGACAGTCATCGAGCGGATCCAAACTTACGCTGTACCGCAACCGTGAGAAGCTAGCTGCCATCCAAGACAGCCGAGGGGCGTGGCGCAACAAGGATCATGGTCGCGACGCTCAGTCGGTATGTTCTACGCAACAAAATTCCTCAAACAGCTTAATTTACGGAAAGCTTCTGCCTCGCTTATTCTATTAATTCTATCGATTATTGGAACATAGAAACCGGAGGCTCGATATGTTCAGGACTCGCCAGCTTCACCTCGACGCGATCTTTTTCGCCGACCACGCCGTTTGAAGGATCGCGCCCAGGAGAGGCGTTGGGACTCGCTCGGTCCATTCACGCTGATCGCCGGGCTGTCCGCCGCTAACCGGGCCCGGTTTGTGGCGACGCGATTTTTCCAGGCGGCCGGCAGCCTCAAGGAGAAGACCCTGAGGGCAGAGGACGAGTTCGATGTGCTTCGACTGGTTGGGCGACAAGATGAAGACGGCGGCACAACTGCACGCGGGCGGCTGAGACGGACGGAACATGATCTTATCTGGTGCGGGAACGATGGATACTTCAGAAGTGCGATTGGATACGGACGTACTGGTAGTCGGGGGCGGCCCCGCGGGATGCTGGGCAGCTTGGAACGCAGCCGCGAGTGGAGCGAGCGTCGTTCTGATCGAGAAGGGATATGTCGGGACAAGCGGCGCGACCGCGGCGGGCAATACGACGACGATCTATACCCGGCGAGGCACGGCGGAGCGTGCGGCAACCGTTGCCCAGCGCGTCAGGCTCGGCCACGGTTTCACCGAACCGGAGCGTGTCGAACGGGTGCTGGACCGCACTCTCCACAATCTCGATCTTCTCGCCGAGTGGGGCTATGATTTCCCGACGTACGAGGACGGACGGCCCTATCGCGGCATGCTTCGGGGACCTGACTACCTGCGCTTCATGCGTCAGAAGCTGGTCAAGGCGCGCGTCACGGTTATCGACCATTGTCCCGCGGAGCAGCTTCTCGTCTCCGAAGGTGTGGCTGCCGGAGCAATCGCCCGCAGCAGACGTACTGGCGAAGCGCTTCGCATCTGCGCGGGTGCCGTCGTGGTCGCGACTGGCGGCTGTGCATTTCTCAGCGGAGCACTCGGTACCAATAACCTGACCGGAGGCGGATACCTGATCGCGGCAGAAGCGGGCGCCGTCCTTTCCGGGATGGAGTTTTCTGCTCAGTACGGCATCTCGCCCGCCTACTCCAGCGTCACGAAGGGCGTCGTCTATTTCTGGGGCACCTTCAGTGACGAAGCTGGTAATGTTCTCACCGCGCCGGGCGACCGCCACAGCGTGGTGGCGAACGAACTGATGAAAGGCCCGGTATACGCCATCCTCGACAAGGCGTCGCCCCGCCTCCAGGAAGGACTCCGCAAGGGTCAGCCGAACATCTTCGTTCCCTTCGACAGGATGGGCATAGACCCGTTCACCCAACGCTTCCCGATCACGCTGCGCCACGAAGGCACCGTGAGGGGAACTGGTGGCCTCAAGGTGGACGACCGTGCAGGAACGACCGTGCCCGGCCTGTTTGCGGCCGGCGACGCCGCAACCCGGCAGGCGATGTCGGGAGCCTCTACCGGAGGCGGAGGACCAAACGCGAGTTGGGCCATGGCGACGGGGTCCTGGGCCGGCGAGGACGCTGCCGCATTCGTCAGGTCCATTGGAACCGACTGGTGTTCCAGAAGCGTCAGGCCGGCGGCGGACCGCTCGCCTATAAGGCCGCTTGGCGCAGATGACGAAGTCAAGGCGGTTCTCGATCTGGTCAAGCAGCAGATGCTGCCTCTCGAGGTCGGGTATTTTCGAAGCCAGAAGAGCCTCTCCGACACGGAGCACCTGCTGTCAGATCTATGGCACGAGCAGAGTTGGAGAGCGGCGGACCCGGCCAAGGTTCGAGAAGCGGAAGCGTTGATCTCGACGGCAAGATGGGCGACCGCGAGCGCCCTCCTGCGAAAGGAGAGCCGCGGCCTGCAGCGGCAGACCGATTTCCCCGACGTCAATCCTGTCCTGTCGCGTTCCATCGACGCGGGCGGCACCGACTTCATCTGGGCATCCTTCCACAACCGAGCGCAGGCGAGTGCAGCATCATGATCGAAATCGTCAGTGAGGATCGCTGCATCAAGTGCGACCTGTGCGTCGAGGCCTGCCCGGACAATGTGTTTGACGCGGTGCCAGACTCAGCGCCCGTGATCGCCCGACAGGACGACTGCCAGACCTGCTTTCTCTGCGAACTCTTCTGCCCCACCGACGCGCTCTACGTGTCGCCGCTCTCGGAGGCAATCGAAGGTTCGACCGAACAGGACCTCGTCGCCCGAGATGTCCTGGGAAGCTTCCGCCGCGAAATGGGCTGGAAGAACGCCAAGCCGCGGGGGACCGCGGGGGACTTGAGCTACCGGATCTTCGAGACCGGCACGATCACACCTTGAACCGGAGAGACTGATGAGACGACTTCTTTCAAGCCTGCTGCTTGCTGCCGCCATGGCGTTCGGCGCGAGCTTTTCCCATGCAGAGGACGCACCCGCGACGATCCGGTTCGGGGACGTCGGATTCGGCTTCGGTACGCCATTCGGCGTGGGGCTGCAGGCGATCGCGGATGCCAAGGGGTTCATCGCCGACGAGTTCAAGGGTACGCCGACGAAGCTGGAGTTCACCTACTTTACTGGGACCGGTCCTGCGATCAACGAAGCCCTGTCCAACGGCCAGCTCGACTTCGCGTCCTACGGCGCCGTGCCGAACATCATCGGCAAGGCCAACGGTCTCGATACCGTCATCGTCGCCTCCTACGGCGGGACCACGATCTTTGGCGCAGCTCGTCCGGATCTCGACATCAAGTCGATCGCCGACCTCAAGGGCAAGAAGGTCGCGATTCAGAAGGCGACGATCATCCACTGGGGGCTGATCACCGCACTGAAGAACGCGGGTCTCTCGGAAAAGGACATCACGATCGTCGATCTGAAGAATGCCGACCAGCTTGCCGCCATCGCTGCCAAGAGCGTCGACGCGGTGTTCGGCGCGGACTTCCTTCTACCGCTGGAAGACAAGGGCCTCGCCAAGATCTTCTACAAGTCGTCGGAAGCGGGCGCCTCGGGCGACGGCTTCGCCGCCTTCCTCGTCACCGACAAGTTCCGCAAAGCGTATCCGGAAGCGACCCAGAAGGTGGTGAACGGCTTCGTAAGGGCAGCGCAGTGGCTGGCGGACGACAAGAACAGAGACGAGGCCTTCAGGATCTGGTCGCGCGCCGGATCACCCGTCGAAATCATCGCTAGGTCAAACTCGGGAAGCCGGCTCGGACAGAAGTACAACCCTCGCCTGGACGACTTCTTTGTCGCGCGCTATCGCAGCGGCATCGCCTTCGACCGGGAGCAGAGGCTGATCCGCCGCGACGTCGATCTCGATACATGGGTCGACCGGACCTATGTTGACAACGCCGTGAAGTCCCTGAACCTGCAGTCGCTGTGGCCTGACCGCTCCGGCTCAGGCGTCCTTCAGAACTGAGGGGTGATCCCATGACAACGTTCGGAGCCGAAGACGAGTTTCGTATGGGGCCCGCGGCTTCGAACGTGCGCCTTGCGGTTGTCAGGTCCTTTGCTGGTTCGACGGTCCTAATGCTCGCCGTACCGCTTGGAACCTTGGCGGTGTGGTGGGCGGCGTCGGTCAACGGCTGGGTATCGCCCCAGGTGTTGCCGCAGCCGGACTGGGTGCTACAGACATTCCTTGATCTGCTGGAAAGCGGCGATATCGCCGCCGCAGCAGCCGTCAGCTTCCGGCGGATCGCGGAAGGCTTCCTGATCGGCGCCTCGCTCGGCTTTCTGTTTGGGCTCCTGATTGGCAAGTCGGAAACTGCGGACGCGTATCTGGGGCCCACGTTCCGGGCGCTGGCCGCAGTCCCGTCCATCGGCTGGCTGCCCATCCTCATCCTTCTTCTGGGTATCGAAGAAAGCCTTAAAATCGTGATCCTTGCGAAGGCGTGCCTCGTGCCGATGGCCATCAGCACCGCCGAAGGCGCACGAACGGTCCCGAGAGGACTGACGGAAGTCGCCGACGTCCTCAAGCTCAGGGCTCGGACCCGCTTCTTCAAGCTCACCATACCTTCGATGGTACCCTTCATCGCGAACGGGATCCGGCTCTCGCTCAGCCAGGCCTTCGTCTCGCTGATCGTCGTGGAAATGCTGGCCGGCACGGATGGACTTGGCTACATGATGGTGTGGGGCCGAACCTTGTTCCAGCTCGATATCGTGATCGCCGGCATGGTCGTCGTAGGTGTCGTCGGTTTCCTTCTGGACTGGCTCCTGAAGCAGGTCGAATCCTTCATCCGGAGAGGGAGTGGCGCAGATGGCTGAGTGCCTGCATACGCCTCTGAAGCTCCCGCGCGGCGCCGTTCTGCCCTTGGCCGCGATGATCGCCTGGGCGGCTGCGTCTATGACAGGGATGCTGTCCGAACCAATGGCAGTCAGCCCGCTCGCCGTTCTGACGACGCCCTTCCTCGACCCGTCAGGCCGAGAGCTCTGGCTGTCGCTTCTCGCAACCGTGCTGCGGGTCCTTGTCGGCGGAACGATCGGCGGGATCGTTGGGCTAACGCTCGGCTATGTCGGGGGAATGTACCGCGTCGCATCCCTCGGCCTTGCTCCGACAGTCCATACGGTGCGGCAGGTCGCCCTCTTTGCATGGATCCCTTTATTGACCGCGTGGTTCGGCAACGGCGAGAGCACGAAGCTCGTGTTCATCGGGCTGTCGGCGTTCTTCCCGCTCTTTCTGGCGACCGAGCAGGGCGTCCGAGGTGCGCCGGAAAACCTTATTGACGTGGCCCGTACGCTTGAGCTGAAAAGCCGGACGCGGGTCTCGAAGCTCTATCTGCCTGCGGCCCTCCCCAGCATTTATGTCGGCCTGCAAATCGCCGCGCTTTCTTCCTGGATCGGGACTATCGGATCAGAATACGCGATCGGAAACGGTAGGGGACTGGGAAGCTACATTGCCAGCGCCCGCGACCAGTTCCGGATGGACATCGTGATCGTCGGCGTCTTCGCCCTTTCAGGTGGCGGAGTGCTGCTCTCGACGGCGGTGAGGCACGTCACCGCAAAGCTCTCTCCATGGGCACAGGATCATTCATGACCGCTCTTGCCATCGAACATGTCAGCAAGTCCTATACAC
>JAEYTV010000424.1 GCA_023433855.1 Pseudomonadota bacterium
GCATTAGGCGCCCTTGCCAACATCGGAATCGGGCCCTGTTTCGCGCGTTAGATACTACCGTAACTTACCCTCGAATACTTGTTTGCGCCCGCCCCTTGGGACCAATTCTCCATCTATCAGCCTGCAAGGTCGGGCAATTGCAGCGACCACGCGGTCTAAACATTGACTGGTCAATTGATGGTTGCCGATCGGTCCAGGTTTTGTTTGCGAGGGATCCAAAATGGCAAGGGGAACGACGAAGACACCCCAGCGGATGGACAGCTTCCTGGCAATGCAATCGGGCCGTTCCGATCTGTGGCGAGATGCCCTGAGCGCTTCCCGCGATTGGGCTGCCGGCACCTCCACCCGCGCCGACGTCGAGGATCGCATTGCGAAACTTGCCGTGCTGGAAGAGTTCCACGCCTATCCGGGCGTACGCCTTATGGCATACCTCCGCGATAAGATATCGGCTGACGAAGCGGCCGTTGCCGCCGATTTGATACGTCGGTTCTCGGACACCATCCTCAGCGGCGCCAATCCAGAGCGGGGCGATGCCGAGGATGACACCGAAGTGCTCAAGGAGGTGCTTCCGACCGTGATCTCGGGCCGCGACGCACGCCGCCCCTATTTCGAAGTGCTGATGGTCAGCCCCCAGCCGGCGTCGCGCTGGCCGGCGATCTCCGCCGAGATGCGTCGCCTCCGACGCCCCGAGGATTCCTTCGTCTACGAGCCGGTCATCGTGGGAAGTTTCGAGGACGCGTTCTGCGCTGCTGTCGTGAACCCGAAGATTTTGGCTGTGATCGTGGCGGAAGGTGTGCAGTTCAGGTCGAAGCACGATGCACCCGTTCTGCGCAGCATCCTGGACAGTGCAATCGGCGATTTGCCCGCGGAGGCGTCGACGCTGAAGCTCGCAAGCGTCCTGAAGGGCATCCGTCCTGACCTTGACGTCTATGTCACTACGGACCGCGAGGTGGAAAAGCTTGCCTCCGATCCTGCTGCCGCCGGCGTACGCCGCATCTTCTACGCCGTTGAAGAGATGATGGAATTGCATCTTGCCGTCCTCGAAGGGATCCAGGCACGTTTCGAAACGCCGTTCTTCGACAATTTGAAACTCTATGCCCAGCGTCCGATTGGAACTTTCCATGCGCTGCCGATTGCGCGCGGCAAGTCGGTGTTCAGATCCGAATGGATCCGCGACATGGGCGAGTTCTACGGCATGAACCTGTTCCTGGCAGAGAGCAGCGCGACTACCGGTGGCCTCGACAGCCTGCTGGAGCCGACCGGTAACATCAAGAAAGCGCAAGACATGGCCGCGCGTGCCTTCGGCGCGGACCAAGTGTTCTTCGTGACCAACGGCACGTCGACCAGCAACAAGATGGTCGTGCAGGCGCTGGTGGCGCCCGGCGA
Source organism: Pseudomonadota bacterium (assembly GCA_023433855.1). Taxonomy (GTDB): domain Bacteria; phylum Pseudomonadota; class Alphaproteobacteria; order Rhizobiales; family Rhizobiaceae; genus Neorhizobium. The sequence goes on from JAEYTV010000424.1 coordinate 1,387, forward strand.
TATCGTGATCGTCGACCGCAACTGCCACAAGTCGCATCACTATGGACTGGTGCTTGGAGGCGGTCAGCCGCTTTACGTCGAGGCGTTCCCCCTGACCGCCTATTCGATGTACGGCGCGGTACCATTGCAGACGATCAAGAAGGCGCTCCTTAACCTCAGGGACGAAGGGCGGCTCGACCGCGTGCGCATGCTCGACCTGACCAACTGCACCTTCGACGGCCACATGTACAACACAAGGCGGGTCATGGAGGAGTGCCTCGCGATCAAGCCCGATCTGATCTTCCTATGGGACGAGGCATGGTCGGGTTTTGCGCGTTGGTCTCCGTTCCTGCGCCCGCGCACGGGCATGGGAGCGGCAGCGGCCATCGAGGAGTGGCTGCTCGATCCGGCGTCGGTCACGGCATACGAGAAGCAACAAAAGGAACTTGGGCCCAAGCCTTCCACGCAGAAACTCCTGGCGACACGGCTCATACCGGATCCGCGAAAAGTCCGCCTGCGTGTCTATCAGACCAATTCCACCCACAAGTCGATGTCGGCGATCCGACAGGGGTCTATGGTCCTGGTCAAGGACGTCGATTTTGGATCCGTGCAGAGCCAGTTCCGCGAAGCGGTGTTCACGCATGCCTCGACCAGCCCGAACCAGCAGTTGATCGCCAGCCTTGACGTTGCGCGTCGGCAGATGGAGCTCGAAGGCTACGGCCTGGTGATGAATGCGATCTCGATCGCGTTGAAGATCCGGGCGATCGTCAAATCGCATCCGGTCATTTCCAAGTACTTCAAGGTGCTCGGCGCGGACGACCTGATCCCCCAGGAATTCCGTCAGTCCGGGTTTGCTGACTATCTGGAGCCCGGCGCAACCTGGGCAGATGCGGTGCGGTCGATGCGCGAGGACGAGTTCTATCTCGATCCGACTCGCATGACCCTTGTCTGCGGCACCGCGGGATTCGACGGAACACAATTCAAGGGCCTGCTAGCCACGCGATTCAACATCCAGGTCAACAAGACGTCGCGCAATTCGGTCCTGCTGCAATCCAACATCAACAACACGCGCAGCGACATCGCGCATATCGTCCGCGTCCTCGTCGAAGTTTGCGGAGAGATCGAGGAACGGCTGAAGAGCGGCGGTGCGGGTGTCCGCGAGACATTCGCGGCCCGCGTCAAGAGCCTGATGCACGACGTACCGGACCTTCCCAACTTCAGCAGGTTCCACGACGCGTTCAGGAACGATGCCGGCAAGCTGACGAACGAAGGCGACATGCGCACCGCGTTCTTCATGGCCTATGACGAGAAGTCCTGCGAGTACGTGCTGTTGAACAGCCCCGAAATCAACCAGCGCCTTCAGAAAGGGGCACCGCTCGTCTCGGCCAACTTTGTCATTCCGTATCCGCCGGGGTTTCCGATCATGGTCCCGGGGCAGGTGCTGACGCGCGACACGATCGATTTCATGCGCAAGCTCGATGTCAAGGAAATCCATGGTTACGACGCCGCGAAGGGCCTGAAGCTCATCCGGCCTGAAAAGCTGGGCAGCGGAAGGAAGACGAGATCGAAGGCTGCTCGGTAACGGCTAGCGCTCCCGCCGCAGCGCAGCTGAACGGACAGCTCCTGGAACTGAAACGCCGTCGAGGAGAAGTGGGGATCATGTTTGAATGGTTTGCGAATACGCTCCGTCAGTATCCTGAGATCGCGATCTTCATCTCGCTGGCGTTCGGCTACTATTTCGGCTCGTTCACTTACAAGGGGCTGGGTCTTGGTGCGGTGACGGCGACTTTGATCGCGGCGGTCATCATCGGCCAGCTCGGGATTGAGGTGACTGGCCCGCTGAAGCCATTCTTCTTCCTGATGTTCCTGTTCGCCATCGGCTACGCCGTCGGCCCGCAATTTGTTCGAGGCATCGCAAAGGACGGACTGCCGCAGGCGCTGTACGCCGCCGTCGTCTGCGTTTTCTGCCTGCTGGCCGCATACCTTGCCGCGAAGCTAGCGGGCTACGACGTCGGCTCGGCGGCCGGGCTTTATGCCGGCTCACAGACAATCTCGGCCTCCATGGGCCTTGCGACCGACGCCATCAACCGGCTCGGCCTGCCGCCAGAAGAAACCAAGGCATTGCTCGACGCTATGCCCGTCGCCTATGCCGTCACCTATATCTTCGGCACACTTGGCTCCGCGATCGTCATAGCGATGATCGGCCCGGCGCTTCTCGGCATCGACCTCGAGGCTGCCTGCAAACGCTACGAGGAGAAGCACGGAGGCAAAAAAGTCGCCGGCGGCCCCGGCACGGCCTGGCACCAGTTCGAACTGCGCGCCTATCGGGCAATGCAGGGCGCGCGCATCATCGGCAAGACGGTGGCGGAAGCCGAGAGCCTGCTGCCGGAGCACCGGCTCTTCATCCAGCGCATCCGCCGTGGCGACGAGATACTCGACGCGACCTCGGATGTCGTGGTTCAGGACGGCGACGTCGTCGCCATCGTCGGCCGGCGCGACGCCCTGGTCGACCTGATCGGCCAGGCCGCCCAGGAGGTCAATGACCGCGAGCTCCAGGCCGTCCCGATCGAAGGCCTCGACGTCTACGTCACGGCGAAGGATGTCGACGGCAAGACCCTGGCCGAACTGGCCGGGCAGCCTTGGGCACGCGGCGTGTTCCTGCGCAAGATCACGCGCGGCGCGACGGCCACCGATATACCGATCCTGGCGGGAACGCAGGTCCAACGCGGTGATATCCTCACCCTTGTAGGCCGCACGCTGGACGTCGCCAAGGCGACGAAGGCGCTCGGATACCCGGACAAGCAGACCGACGTGGCGGACGTGATGTTCATCGGTGCCGCGATCGCGATCGGCGCCTTGGTCGGCGCGCTAGTCTACAACGTCGGCGGCGTGCCGCTCACCCTGTCGACCTCGGGCGGTGCGCTTATCTCGGGTCTTTTCTTCGGATGGCTGCGCTCGGTGCGCCCGAAGTTCGGCCGAATCCCGTCGCCGACCGTGTGGTTCATGAACTCGGTCGGCCTCAACGTCTTCATCGCCATCGTTGGCCTGTCGTCCGGCCCGAAGTTCGTCGCGGGGCTTCAGCAACTTGGTTTCGGCCTGTTCCTGTGGGGCATCTTCGCGACCACCCTGCCGCTCATTCTCGCAATGTATGTCGGCAAGTATCTGTTCCGTTTCGACGACGCGATCCTGTTGGGAGCGGTTTCCGGCGCCCGCACGACAACGGCTTCGCTGGGCATGGTCAATGATCGTGCGCAAAGCCAGATCCCCGGACTTGGTTACACCGTTACCTACGCGGTTGGAAACACGCTGCTGACCATCTGGGGAATGGTTCTGGTCATCCTGCTCACCTAGCTGGGCCGGACAAGATGCAAGCAAGATTAGGGAAGGCGTTCGAACTTTAGGAGTGAGCCATGGCGGAACTGTTGACCCTTCGCAAATTCGAGTCACTTAGCCCGTTCGAGATCAAGAACGAGCTGATCGGTCTGGCAAAGAGCGCGACCCGAACCGCCCAATCCGCGTTCCTCAACGCCGGCCGTGGCAATCCCAACTGGATCGCGACAGAACCGCGCGAGTCCTTCTTCCTCCTTGGCCAGTTCGCCATCACAGAGAGCAAGCGGGTGATGGACCTAGAACCTGGCATCGGCGGGATGCCGCAGGCTAAGGGCATCGCAACGCGCCTGGACGCCTGGCTCGCCAAACATGACGACATGCCAGGCGCCAAGCTCCTTTCGGACATGGTGCAATTTGCTGTCGAGAAGTTCGACTTCGACCGCGACGCCTTCGTTCATGAACTGGTCGACTCGATTATCGGCGACAACTATCCTGTGCCTGACCGCATGCTCGTCCACAACGAACGGGTCGTGCACGAATATCTGATGTCGGCGATGTGCGGCGAGCCGCGCCCTGCTGGCAAGTTCGACCTTTACGCGGTCGAAGGCGGCACGGCCGCCATGTGTTACATCTTCAAGTCGTTGAAGGCCAACCGGCTGCTCTTTCCCGGCGACACGATCGCGCTTGGGACGCCGATCTTCACCCCCTATCTCGAGATGACGCACCTCGAAGACTACGACCTCAAGGTCGTCAAGATCGGCGCGCCGCAGGAGAACCGGTTCCAGTATTCGGACGAGGAGATCAGGAAGCTCGAGGATCCCAAGATAAAGGCCTTCTTCATCGTCAATCCAGGCAACCCCACCGGCATGGGCATGGACCGCGAGACGATCGGCAAGATCGTCGACCTTGTGAAGACGAAACGCCCCGACCTCATGCTTCTGACCGACGACGTGTATGGGACCTTCGTCAACGATTTCCGCTCGCTGCTTGGGGAACTCCCTCGCAACACGATCGGTGTCTATTCATACTCGAAATATTTCGGCTGCACGGGCTGGCGTCTCGGCGCGATCGCCGTCCACGAGGACAACATCTTCGACGAGATGATCGCCAAGCTGCCGGCCGGGCATGTCAAGGCGCTGGACAAGCGCTACGGTCCGATCACGCTCGAACCCCGCAAGCTGAAGTTCATCGATCGCATCGTCGCCGACAGCCGCGACATCGGCCTCAACCATACCGCTGGCCTGTCATTGCCGCAGCAAGTGATGATGACGATGTTCTCGCTCTACGAACTGATGGACGAAGAGAAGGCCTACCAGAAGGCATGTATGGCGATCGTGAACAAACGCTTCTGGTCGCTGGTCGACGGACTTGGCTTGGAACTGGCGCCGAACGCCGCTTTCGACGCCTACTACGGACTGATCGACTTCGAATTCTGGGCACGCAAGAACATCGGTGACGAGGCTGTCGAATACCTAAAGAAAAATGTGCATCCGCTCGACCTGGCGTTCCGGCTTGCGGAAGATCACGGCATCGTTCTCCTGAATGGGGGCGGGTTCGAAGCCCCGCAATGGTCGATGCGCGTCTCACTCGCGAACCTGCCGGACGAGGCCTACGAGGCCATCGGTCGGGGCGTGCGGACCATCGCGCGCGGTTATCGGGATGTCTACGAGGCGTCTAAGTCGGCTAAGAAATGACGTCGATGCTGGCCTGGCTTGAGCAATTCCTGGTCCGGTATCCGGAGCTTGCCATCTACCTGGCCATAGCGGCGGGCTACTACATAGGTTCGCTGAAGTTCGGGACTTTCTCTCTCGGCCCGGTCACCGGCTCGCTATTTGCCGGTATACTCATCGGCCAGTTCGCAGAGGTGCCCGTCTCGTCGACGACCAAGGCGTTCCTGTTCCTCCTGTTTCTTTTCGGCATCGGCTACTCGGTCGGCCCACAATTCCTGCAGACGCTCCGCAAGGACGGTCTCAAGTCCGTGTCCCTGGCGCTCGTTTGCTCCGGCACCGGCCTCCTGGTGGCCTATGCGGTGGCCTCGTTCCTCGGCCTGGATGGCGGGTTCGCTGCGGGTCTGCTTTCCGGAGCGCTGACACAAAGTGCGGCAATGGGAACCGCAACCGAGGCGATCGGCGCGCTTTCGCTGCCGGAAGCCGAACGCGCCGTGCTCATCGCGCATGTGGCTGTCGCCGACGCTGTCTGTTACCTGTTCGGCGCTGTCGGCGCGATCTGGTTCTGCAGCGTCGCAGGTCCAAAGCTTCTCGGTGTCGATCTCGAATCCGAGGCAAAGCAACTGGAGCAAGCGCTCGGTATCGAACGAAAGGCGGAGGGCTCCGTTTCGGGGTACCGTCAATTCGAGTTCAGGGCCTACAGGCTCGCCGTTGACGCGGCGGCGGCAGGAAAGTCAGTCGCTGAAGTCGAAGCGATGGCTCCGGGCCATCGGATCTTCATCCTCAGACTAAGGCGCGCCGGCGACATCATCGAGCCTACGCCGGATTTCGTGCTTCGGGCGAGCGATGTTGTCGCCGTAAGCGGCCGCCGGGAGGCGATTGTTCAGCTTCTCGACCCCCGGGCTGATGAGATCGAGGACCGCGAACTGCTTGATATACCTTTCATGGTCAGCGAGGTCCTGCTGACAAAAATATCTGGCAGGACGCTGGAACAAGCCGCAGCCGAGGATTGGGCGCGTGGGCTTTATTTGCGTTCGATCAGGCGCGGTGAGGTTCAACTCCCCATCAGCACCGATCTGATTTTGGAACGTGGCGACGTTCTTACGCTTGTCGGTCCCGATCCTGTCGTACTCAGCGCGGCCAGCAAACTTGGTCCCATCATCGCGCCGACCACCTCGACAGATTTCGTGGTGCTCGGTGTGGCCATCTTCCTTGGCGGGTTGGCAGGCGCCACGATCTATATACCCGTGGGCGGCATTTCCGTGTCGCTTGGCACCAGCGTTGGCGCTCTCGTCGCAGGGCTGTTCGTTGGGCACTTGAGGACACGCCATCCGCTGTTCGGCCGAATACCGGATGGCGCGATCGCGCTGATGACGTCACTGGGGCTGGCGGCGTTCGTCGCCATGACGGGACTTCACGCAGGTCCAATTTTCATCTCGGCGCTGCAGGAGGTCGGGCTCGGGCTTCTGCTTGGCGGCGCCGTTGTCACGCTGACGCCATTGCTCGTGGGGCTCTACTTCGGTCGCTACGTGCTGAAGATGAACTCGGTACTGCTGCTCGGGGGAATCGCCGGCGCACTCACCATGACCGCCGCGATGGCCGCCGTGCAGACCCAGTCGCGCAGCCCCGTTGCCGTACTCGGTTACACGCCGGCCTATCCGATCGCCAACATCCTTCTCACCATCTGGGGAACCGTCATCGTAATTGCGACCGCCGGGACGCCCTAGCCGGACCATCGCGCTGACTGGAAGGGAACTACAATGACTGGAAATCCCCGATCCTCGCAATTGACCGCGATGTTTTTGCTTGTTGCCGTCGTCAGCCCAGGGACTGCACTGGCCGAAAGCATCTTCGTGCCGATTGAATACACGATGGACGACGGCACGGTGTTCCGCGTCTCGGGCCAGATCAACGTCGGCGTCCTCCACTATGACGACGGTCAGGAGGATTTCACCAATTTCGTCAGCAACGACAATTCGAGTTCCAGAATACGTTTCCAGATGCTCTCTCCGCCGGACGACGCCTGGAGGTTCGAAGCCACCCTTGAAGCGGAATACCAAGCGCTGGCGTCGAACGTGATCAGCCAGTTGGACGATGAGCCAAACTGGGACTTCCCCGCCACCAATATCCGCAAGGCGGAGATCGTCTTCATCAACGAGGGCTTCGGCAAGCTCTGGCTGGGTCAGGGCAGCATGGCGAGCGACGGCACCGCAGAGGTCGACAATTCCGGCACGTCGGTCATCGCCTATTCGAGCCTTTCGGACACGGCGGGCGGATATTTCTTCCGCAACTCGGGAAACGGGCTCTCCGACATCACCGTGGGCAGTGCATTCTCCAACTACGACGGACTGGGTCGCAAGCTGCGTGTGCGCTACGATACGCCGACCTTTCACGGCTTCGGGCTGCGTGCGTCGTACGGTGAGGACGCGTTCGCCGACAAGGACTTTCCGCTCTATGACATAGCCGCAGTTTACTCCGGCGACTTCGATGCGATCGACCTTGACGCCGCGATTGGCTACGCTTGGAACGAGGAAACCGACATCGAGACGCTATCAGGATCGATTTCCGGTCTTCATAAACCTACTGGGATAAGCCTGACGCTGGCTGCCGGTCGCGAGTTCACGGACGGCATTGAAGGTCGCTATGGCTACGTCAAACTTGGCTACCAGCACGAGTTCTTTGATATTGGATCGACAGCCTTTTCGGTGGATTACTACTTCGGAAGCGATATCGCTGCAGCCGGCTCCGACAGCGACTCCATCGGATTGGCCGCCGTCCAGAACATTGACGACTACAACCTCCAGCTC
>JAEYTV010000438.1 GCA_023433855.1 Pseudomonadota bacterium
AACACGGGTGGGGCCGGCGGCCCACGCCGCCCCGGCAGTCGCAAGGGGTCAGCCCTGCGCTTTCCAGATGTAACGGAATCGCGGGATTTCATCCGGCATCGGCGTGAACCCCTTCACGGAGCTGCGCATTGCGTAGAATTCGACGCTGAACCCGACCGGCATATAGGGCAGATCGGCCGAAATCTGATGCTGGATCTTGTCGTATAGTTCCTTGCGGCGAGTCTGGTCGGCAATCACCCGCGCCTCGTCGATCCACTTGTCCACCTCGGCATTCTTGTAACCGGTGGAATTCGCAGTGCCCTTGCTGGAGAAGAGGTACTGAATAAGACCGTCTGGGTCGGCGCGCTGCGTCCAGCGCATCGGCGTGAAGCGGATTTCGCCGGACACCGTCTTGGCGTAGTACTCGCTCTGGGGGACGGGCGCGATTTCTATGTTCAGGCCGATCGCATCCAAGTCTTCCTTGGCGAGTTCGGCGAAGCGCCGCAATGTGTCGCCACTCGGCGCTGCAAGCTTGAGCGTAGTGCCCTGGAGGCCGGCATCCGCCACTATCTTGCGGGCCTTTTCGGGGTCATATTCGTAATGCACCAGGTCGCCCGGCGTCCACCACAGGCCCTCCGGCGTCAAGCCGTCGGATACCGTACCCTGCCCCGCCCAGATTATCTGGTTGAGCCGATCGCGGTTCAGGCCATGCGCAACGGCACGGCGCAATTCCGGATTGTTGTAGGGTTCGGCATCCCACTTCCACTGGTAGGAATACCAGAGGCCGCTCTTCGACTTGACGAGTTCGATGTCCGGGCTGGCCTCGGCCAAGCGCGTGTCCAGCGGATCGAGTTGGCTGATGAAATCCAACTCGCCGATAACCATACGCTGGACGCCGACGAGGTTCGTCGGAATATCGTGGAAGGTTATGGCGTCGAGATAAGGCATCCCCTCCTGCCAAAAATCCTGGTTCTTGGTGAGCGCGATGCGTGACCCGCGGACCCATTCGCCGAAGACGAACGGACCCGTTCCAACAGGATTGGAACCTATATCGCCGCCATGCTTCTTGGCGGCCGCCGGCGAAACCATCAGGCCCGCGCGATCGGCAAACAGTGCAAGCAGCGGCGGATAAGGCTCCACCATGTCGATGGCGACGGTGAATTCGTCCACCGCTTCCACATTCTTGATTCCTTCGAGCAGCTTGCGCTGCGACGAGTTGCCGTTCGGGTCGAGGCGTGCATCGATGTTCCATTTCACGGCTTCCGCGTTGAAAGGCGTACCGTCGTGGAATTTCACTCCCTCCTGCAGATGCAGAACGACGCGCTTGCCGTCATCGGAGAACTCCCAGCTCTTGGCCAAAGCGGGTTTCAGCGAGAAATCCGGTTCGATCTCGAGAAGCGTGTCGAACATCAGGAACAGCACCTGGCGTTCCGTCCATTGCGTGGACTGAAGCGGGTCGAGCGTGCGAACGTCGCTGATGAAACCGATGTTGAGTGTACCGCCTGCGACGGGCTGGACATCTTGAGCCAGCGCCAGCGATGGCAAAGAGGCTATGAGTGCAAAGCCGCTGACAGCGGCCATAAATTGTCTTCGGTCCATGACAAATCCTCTGTCGGTTTATTTCCTTTATTGTCGGCATTCGCCGTTATTGGCCCCTCGGGGCTTGAAGCTCGGTGCTATTGGGGCGGCAACGGACGACCAGCCTGGTCTACCCCCATGAGACGCATGTCGTTGAAACGATCGCCGATGCGATGGTGCGGCCGGCCGCCACTCGCAGCTCCCAGGGCTATGACGATCTCGTCATGGGCAGGGGCATCCGGAATGGTGAATTCCACTGTCAAAAAATGAGCCCGGCTCCCTTTTTTCTCTGCGTCTTTGTGAGTCATGGGGATGGTGAGGGCGGTACCCGCGCCAGCACGCTTGTTCGTGAACGGAAGAAAGGAATCTCCGCCGGCAGCAATGCGAAAGACATTGCCGAAATGCAGCGTGTGGATCAGGCCGGCAGCATGTTCGACCTCGCCGTCGGTCCCGGTCACGGCGCACTTGCCGAATGCCTCGATCAGGTCGGCACCGCCCATGGTCGCAACCAAACGGGGGACGATCACGTCGGTCAGAACCTTGGCATGCTCCATGATTTCCGGCTGCAAGTCCTCGGCAAAATCGGAATCGGCCCAGGGATTGCGGATCACGGCGGCGCATGCGGCCATGCGCAGCCGGACGGGGGCGGCACGTCCACCCTCGACCAACGTATCCTCGACGAAGTCGACGACCTTGCGGATCAGAACCCCGGTCACTTATCCGCTCCGCCGTCAGCAAGTTCCGCAAAGACACGATTGGCAATGCGATGGCACTCGACGCCAACGGGAACACCGCAATAGATCGTGACATGGGTTATGAGCGCATCCAACTCGTCGCGGGTGACACCGTTGCGAAGAGCGCCGCGAAAATGAAGCTCCCACTCATGCATGCGGTTGAGTGCCGCGATCATGACGATGTTCAGCATGCTGCGGGTCTTCGCGTTGAGCCGATCGTCGCCCCAAGCGGCGCCCCAGCAGTATTCGGTGATGAACGCCTGGAAGCCCTTGGAGAACTCGGTCGCCTTGCTCAACGAGTTTTCGACGTACTCGCTGCCGAGCGTCGCCTTGCGCCGCTCAAGTCCGCGCTCATATAGCGTCTCGTCCATTCGTCTTCCTTTCATTCTTCAGCGTGAGCGCAACAGGAACTCGCGCACATGGCTGGACACCAGCTCGGACGCCTCAACCAAAACGCTGTGCTTAAGACCCGGCAGAATGCGCAGTTCTGAATTGGGGATCAGCCGATGCATGGTCTCGGCCATACGGACATTGGACCCCTGGTCGAATTCACCGGTCATCACCAGCGTCGGCTGGCCGATTTCGGAAAGCCGGTCCACGAGTTCGGTCAGGCCAAATACCCGATAGGCCTCCAGGTAGGACGGAACATGGACAGCCTTCAGCTCCGCGATGCGCCGCTCGATCACGTCCGGGTGCCGCCGAGCGAATTCCTCGGTGAACCAGCGATCATGAGCGGCGCCGACAATCGCATCCATGCCGTCATCGCGAATCATCTGCAGACGGGCGACGACCTTTTCCCGCTCGGCCGGGGTGCGCCCCGCCACGGCGGAAAGGAGCACGACGCGCTCGAAGCGGTCGGCATGGGAGCGTGCGAGTTCCTGCGCGATCAGCCCGCCCAATGAAAAGCCGACCAGATGGGCTTTATTCACGCCGGCGTCGTCCATTACCTGGATGATGTCGGCAGCGAATCTTTCGATGGAATACTCGGAGTCGATGTGCCCGGACTGACCGTGGCCGCGCAAATCCGATCGGAGGATGTCGAAGCTGCCTTCCAGTTCGCGGCAGACCTCATCCCAGCTTTGCAGATTGGCGCCCACGCCGTGGATCAGCACGAGAGGATGGCCCTTGCCGCTTCTCTCGTAGGCGATCAGGTCGTCCTGGGTGCGCATAAGCGCCATCTCCGGCCCCCGTCCAAGTTCAGTTATTTTTGGTATACCAACAGACAATCATATGG
>JAEYTV010000439.1 GCA_023433855.1 Pseudomonadota bacterium
GCCCGCCTCATGCTCCTTCAGGATGCCAATGATCTGCTCGTCTGTGAAACGGCTGCGCTTCATTCTCTGGTCCTCTCAATGGGCCAGAGCTTACTTCAAATCGGATTAGCTCAGCGGGGCAAGGTCAGTAGCATTTCCTGGCTGCTGGCGCTCCGAGACAAGACGTTGCCCTGAGGAGGGTTGGGCAATGCGCTCCCAATCTCCGTCCATCCTGTCCCGTCTAACCCAACCACCCCCAACTCATGCGAGTTGGCCAACGATGAGCCTTTGTTTTCCAAAAGAAAGCATCGTAACATCCACTTTCCGTGGTGGTTTTGGCCGTCGTCCTTCTGCATTCGCTCCCGAAGCAGCTTCAGAAAAGCGCGCGGGAGCTTAATGCCGGCCCGGGCGATTTCTGTAGATTGATGAGACGAATGCGTTCGTAAACGTCTTCGGCTCAGACGATGCCCCTGCGGAAACCGCCTGCTCGCCCGCCACTCTGAAGCTGGCGATGGCCGCTCGGCGCTCAGCATATATGTCAGCAGCCGATTTCCCGGCCGCCTGGTATGGGGCTGCAGGCCGGCGGCCTGCGTCAACCCCGGTATTCAGGATCGTCCGGATTTCGGCGCGGGAATATGGCCGCATGGTCTCTCTCACTGGCATTTGGTTACCTTCCTTGCCCACCGCGAACACTGTGCCGCCAGAAAATCAATCGTCATCACCTGCGATAAGCGGGTCACTTTCGGGGGCAGCCTCTGTCAACGCGTCCAGTTTGTCCGCCATCTGATTGCCAAGCTCGAATGCGATCTGCCGGAGGACTGATCGCGCACCGTGAACACCCTCTTTGGACACCGCTAAGGCAAGATCATCTGCGCGATTGGGAAGCCTGCGAATGATCGACTGCAGTTCCGCTCCTATGATCCGATGTGCCTCGTCGATTTTGTCCTTGCGCAGCAGTTGTGAGCACTCCTCCTGATGCCGGATCTTTTCCCTACCTACCTTCAGCCATTCTGCCTGTCGCCGGGCCTCCTCGAAACTGTCGCTTCCCGTACTGCCGCCATCAGCAGCCGGCGGGAGGCTCAACGCGCGGATTGGCGCAGCAGCTTTCGCCGGATTGACGAAACGCTGCCGATGATGATCGTAGTGGGCCAGTGAAATCCGCATGACGCGCCCCGATGGGCTCCGCTCAACCGGCATGTCCGGATTATCAACGATCAACTTTCCAACAGCCTTAGAAACGGCCTGACGAGTTATCCCGTCGCGTTCTGCGATCTGAGCTACGGAAGCCATGATCAACTGCTGACTATCCATCACCGCCTATTCCAGCCGCATCGTGGTTGCGTCAGACGATGCTATGCGCAACTGGTCGATGATCAGTTTCCGGATCGAAATATCCGTCCGTTCAGATTGCTCCTGCAGATGACGATAAAGATCGTCTGGCAGGGAGAGGCTCAGGCAGACTTGGGCGGGATCATCCTTTTTAGGCGAAGAAGACACCCGAGAGAAGTTGAGGCCAATCATCGCGAGAAGGCGCATGGCTTTAGATCTAGAGGATACGCCGTGGCGATCCTTCCACGTTTGCAGCGCGGCCATCTCATCGGCTGTGAGACGAACTGGGAAATCGTAGGTCGGAACGAGGCTCATGGCAGGACCTTGTCGTGAGCAAGAACCGCTCGAGGATCGGCATCGTCGCGGCGGCAGATCGGGAAGCCAGCGTCTTCCGCCTGGCGGATCATGCTTTCCTCCGTCAGTTCACAATCGAGGAGCTTGCGATCGAGAGCAGCGAGCCGGAGATCGCGCTCCTCATCGCTGAGGGGAGTGAGGTGTCGGTAATAGTCACTGACGTGCCGTTTCGCTTCGACCGCGAGCTTGTCGGCAAGAAGCCAGACTAGCGTCACATCGGGCTTGAAACCAGGCATCCTGTAGTTACCTGAAGAGGCAGCGAATTCGCTCGGCTGCGGCGCCATCTTGAGGTACTGTGCGGTCGATATCCCGACCCACTCGTCCACACGAGAGAGAGCCTGATCGATAGGAACGGGGCTGTTGGCAACGGTCCTTACCTCCTCCTGCAGGTCAGCGATCCGGCTCCTGATCGAAACAATCCCGCTGTTTATTTCGTCGGCGGCGGCTTTGGAAGCGGCCTTGGCTCTGCTGATTTGCGCGTTAAGCGACATGATCATGCTCCTCCCGTCCAACATATGCCTCGCACGCTTTGATCAGCCTGTCTGTTACGGTGAACTTCTCGAATACTGCATCCTTCGCAGCCTCGACTTCTCGCCGCTGGTCCCGGAGGTCGGCGATCTTGCGGTCCAGGTCATCGATCTTATCTTGCCAGACTTTCCGGCCCCCCCGCGGTAGGCCTGGCTGGTGTTCTATGGGCGATTTATCGACCTGCACTGAACGGTACCGATGGACGAGCGCTCCCCCTTCGGTGACAGTTGAAAATCCTGCTCTTGATGCTTCTTCGAGGCTTCGGACGGCATGCTCTCTATGGCGGTCCAGTTCATCTTCCTGCCTTCGAAGGTCCTCAATCTGCTTCATGTAACCTTGGGCTTGCGCCAGATACCCGCGCTTAACCCCATCCAGATGGCGAAGGCGGCTGAGGTCCAGCGTGTGGGGTGCATCGATCATGGTTAGCTCTCCTTTCCGTGACGGTCGCGCGAAACCCGGGAAATTCAAATACTCACTTGAATTTCCCAATCATCTAATTGTTTTATTTATCTATCTTCAGCCGCATCTGTGTAGGCGGCATCGGACTTGCCCTTCAGGATCTCACGGATCTGTCTTTCTGCAGGGATCCTCTGGCCAGACATGAGAATGTGCCACCAGGTGGAGGCCGGCTGGCTGGATGGCGGCTCCGAATCGCTCCGTTCCCTCTTCCATCTGCCGGCCCGATACCGATCAGCATCAAGCACCATCTGCTTGGCGGCCGCGAAGGGCGTCAGGTCTCGGAAGTCCTCATGGTTGCGCCACAGACGCAAGATCATCGCGTCACGACGGAACAAAGCGTCTTGCCTGACGGGGGAGACCCCGCCCCAGATCCGAAGACCGAACGCGCGATCGAGTGAGGGATTGCCCCCTTCGTCGATCGTTTTTAGGTATCGGCCAAGCGCAGCGATGAAAATCCCCGACTGGGCTTTGGTGAGTGGTCGCCTATCAAGGAGCCGCCCATGCATGTCCCGCAGCAGCGCGACCATGCGTTTGAACTCTGGCTCGACCTCGGGAAGATCTTCGCGGGAGTTGTTAACGTCAACCACGGATGACAACCTCGTCAACCTTGTCAACCCAACATTGCCGCCTGTTTGTCTGCCAGTAACTCGGGCTCGTCTCCGCCCGTGAGCTGGAGGCGTGAGGTACGGTCCCTAAGCCGGGGGGGCTGCCACGGCGCTCCTGAAGTAGAGTGCCAAGTTGGCGACCGCTCTCACGCTCACTCCATCTTTCTGGCAATTGAACACCCCAAAAGTGCCTGTCTAGTGATCTCGATGCAGGCAGACTCCCCTTCTCCTGGTACTGGATCACTTCCGTCAGCAGCACATTTCCATCGCCCATGCTGCTTGGAACTTGGAAGCCATCAGTAATGGTCGTCAAGCGAGCTTGAGCGTCCCAGCTAACCACTGGCGCCACCTGCTAAGCCATGCACCCAGCGGGAAGCGGAACGCCACCGACTGGAAGGGTTTTCTACAGTCGGGTGCGTGGGATCAGGAGTTCGGGCAGCAGCCACACTGGAGGGTTTTTCTACAGATCGGTACCTAGGATCGAGACTTCGGGCGGCAGCAACACACTCCCTCTCAAAAGCCATTTTGGCCGTCTTAGAGAGAGAGATATTATCTCCAGTCTCTGAAGCGTTCAGACGTTTGAACCCTATGGCTCGGCCGATCCAGCCAAGCCAGGAGCCGCAAATGATCTTGATGATGTTGGTGAGGCTCTTTCCGCTCTGTTGCGGCCGCTCCCTGACGCTTAAGTGCGAACGCTCGTTGGACCGAGCCTTGCGAATAGCATTCTGAACCGAGGTGCGACCTACGCCTGCTAGGCGCGCAATCTCATCGATGCAGAGATCACAGAAGCCTTTCCGACGACACTGATCCGCGATCACAGCAAGCGCAGCTCGTTCCGCTTCAGAGTATGACGCACGGATATTCGGCGGGAGGTTGCCGCCACCGGCCCAGGTGCGCCGCCGGCCGATCTCCTTAAGCCGCTCCTCTGTCGTGGGGCGCCGGCGGCGGGTTTGCTTCAGCACCTTCTCGGCAGCCAGCGCGGCGGCTTGGCGCTGGTAAGCCTGCGTGGCTGGCTTCGTGCCCTTGCCGCTTTCATAGAAGCGGGCGCGGTCCGAGTAGGGTTGGGAGAGTAAACGCGAGCGCAGGAGCGCAGCGGATGGCTGAAGCTCGCTCATTGCACCGCCCCCGGATATTCGAGGGCGTGTGCAAGCTTGGACGCTTCTACTGCCTCCTGTGTCTTCAAACCGAACCGGCAGCGGAGGAAGGGCAAGAGGGGACCGGTGACAAGCTCACGATTGAGGTAGAGCCAGCGTCCCGCCGCAACAACTGGGTTTGACAGTTCGCCGCTAAGTGTCTGATCTTCGAAGCGGGGTTTGACAGTTTTTGCAGCAGAAGCTACTGGAGAACCACAAATAGAACGGGATCGAAAATCCGCGTGTCGGTGGTTCAAATCCGCCTCCGGGCACCATTTTCATGGTCACAGCATCTGCTCGCTCGCTCAGATCTGAGTTCGCCGGATCATGCCGCTTATCCCGGATACAGTGTCTTTGTTTTCTCCCATCAGCATGGACGGTTACTTGGAGCAGTCGTTTTTTGACAGGAGTTCGGTGGAGGTCGCGCGCGATCTTATCGGTTTCGGGTTCGATCTTGACGGTGTCGGCGGCCTCATCGTCGAGACGGAAGCCTATGAGCCGGACGATCCGGCCTCCCACAGCTTCCGGGGGCTGACCCCGAGGAACGCCGTCATGTTTGGGGCTCCCGCGCACGCCTACGTCTACCGCTCCTATGGCATTCACTGGTGTGTCAATGTCGTCTGCCGGCCCGGAAGCGCGGTACTGATCAGGGCCCTGGAACCCGTTCATGGCCTGGCTGAGATGGAAAAGAGGCGCGGGCGCGCTGAGCCGAGGCTGCTCTGTTCCGGCCCCGGCCGGGTCTCTCAGGCACTGGGGATCACCATCGGGCACAATGGATTGTCGGTCCTCGCGCCGCCCTTCCGACTGACGCCGCCCACCACTTTGCCACTGGTCGTCACCGGCAGGCGGATCGGCATCTCTCACGCAGTCGATAAACCCTGGCGCTTCGGCCTTTCCGGTTCCCAGCACCTCAGCAGGAGCTTCACCGGCCGGAGCGGCCTTGCTCCATGAAGACGCCAATACCTTTCGCGTCCCGCCGGGGATAGCAGCCAGCCGGTCGTAAGTCCAAGCTGTCTCCCTGCTGCAATAAGCAGTCCATAGGACACGGTGTTGTCCGAAAGCCAGTTGGCCGCAATTCGTACGCCAGTAGACGTAGCGCAGCACCATCGCCGCCGCATCTTCCACGCACCCGCCAACATGGACGCCCGGATTGCATGCGCCCGCTGGCGTGGATGAATGGCAACGGCACCGTTGATGCGTGCTTGTCCTGAGGATCGCCAGCACCGTGAGGCCGTCTCGTTTCTTTACACAAATCAGGCGGTTTCCGTGCCCGATTAACCTTCGAGCAAGGAATTAACCATACATATTGAAAGGCACGGCGAAGTGGGGAGACTGCGATCTCTCATCAGGCATGAGGCCGCAAAGCCGTACCGGTGGCAGTCCGGTATTTGCTCATCAAATCCAGGAAAGCCTGCGGTGACCGTGTTGCCTGTGCTGGCGGAGTCGATCCGTTCCCGCATGCATCCTCGACTCATCCCGGCACCTGGACGACGGAGCCGCATGCGGCCGTGTCCTTCTCGGGCCGGCCGAAAGGTTTGGGGACAGTTTGGGTGCAGGACACTTCATCGGATCAGGCGCGACGAGGCCAGACAGGTAGTCTGGCGGAGAGACTGGGATTTGCCGGACTCGACGGCGAACTGCGCGATCTGCTGCGCCGTTCTCGGCCGCATATGGAGGAGCATCTCAAAGCCGGCCTTCGCGATCTCTTTCATCGCTTCCAATCGCTGCCCGAAGCGGCCCGCCACTTCGAGAGCGAAAACCAGATAGAACGACTACATGATCTCCAGGCCTCCCACTGGGGCGTTCTGACCGATGCGCGCTTCGACGCGCTTTATGCAGAGCGGGTCAAGGTCTTGTCCGATACCGAAAGCCGCATGGGTCTTGATCCGCGCTGGCATGTGGCGGGCCACTCCGTGGTGCTCGAACACCTAATCGCGGGTGCGATCTCGGACTTCTGTCCAAAGTCCCTGATACCCGGCAAGCGCAAGCGCGAACAGGAAGTCGTTGACCTCGTCACGGCCGTCGTCCGCCTTGTCATGGTCGATGTGGAGATTGGCGTCTCACTCCGCTTCAACGAACTGCGCCAGAAGCACCAGCGAGCACTCGCCCAACAGCGCGAGGCCGATCATGCCGAGGCTGTCGAGACCTTCTCGGGTGTCATTGCCACGCTGCTGGATCGTGACCTAACAGCGGCGGTTCCCGAAGATGTGCCGGAGGCATATCGCGAACTCGGGGATCTTCTGAACAAAGCGATCGGCGGCCTCTGCTCCTCGGTCGAGATAACAGACGAACATGCTCGGCGGGCAAACGCCTTGATCGAGGCGGTCGCTGAAAGGACGCGAGCGCTGGCATCCTCATCGCGCGAGCAATCGGCCCGCATCGGCGATGTGGCCGGCGCGCTTTCGGTGCTCGGCACGAGGGTTAAGGGAAGCGCCGCCGAAACGGCGGCGGCCGAGCAAGCCGCAACCGAGACCCGTCTTGCCGTAGAGGCGAGTGGGGAAGTGGTCGGTCGCGCCATCGCGGCCATGGCCGACATCGAGACGTCTGCGGAAAAGATCGGCCAGATCATCGGCGTCATCGACGAGATCGCCTTCCAGACCAATCTTCTGGCGTTGAACGCCGGTATCGAAGCGGCTCGCGCCGGGGAAACGGGGCGCGGCTTTGCCGTGGTTGCTCAGGAAGTGCGCGCCCTTGCCCAGCGATCGGCCGAAGCGGCGCGCGAGATAAAGACGCTCGTTACGGGTACCAAGACCCAGGTCGATGCGGGCGTCGACATGGTTCACCGCACACAGGCCGCGATCGGCGGCATTGTTCGCCAGGTGTCGGAGATCAACGACGTTATCGGGAACATCGCACGTGACACCGGTTCTCACGCTGACCAGATCGGCAAAGTGACGGCGGAGCTTGGCTCGGTCAGCGAAGCCATGGCCGCAGGCGCGGACCTGGCGCATACGACCGGTGAAAGCGCCGACGAACTTCATACGGTTATCGTGGAGCTCGGCCGCACGGTCCGTGAGTTCACGGTGGAACGACGGCATCGAAATCGCGAAAGCGTCGCCCCGCTGTCACCGGAGCGCGGCCGGCCTGCGCTTATATCCATATCCTCCGCCGTTTCCCCGGTCAGGCACGACGACGAATACCAATTTCATAAGAGACAAGGAATAAGCTGATGGCAGCGGACAAGGCTGAACCGCAAACCCTCAAGTTGTCCGCAGTGCTGGACCTTAATGAGGCGACGGTCCTGCATGGAAATCTCATGTCCCTGCGCGGACGCGATCTCGTTGTCGACGCCTCGTCCGTGGATCGGCTGGGGGTCCAATGCGCACAGGTTCTCGCTGCCGCCGGCCGCGCATGGCGTGAGGACGGCAAGTCGTTCCTGGTCGGGAAGGTTTCCGATGCCTTTCAGAAAACGATGCAACTGATCGGGATCAATATCGAAGATCTGGTCGCTAAGGAGATCAAGAAATGAAGAAAAAAGTACTGACGGTCGACGATTCCCGGACCATCCGGAACATGCTTTTGGTCACTCTCAAC
>JAEYTV010000440.1 GCA_023433855.1 Pseudomonadota bacterium
CGCGCAACCCCGACCAGCCCAACCTTCCCCGAACATCCCCCCAACACACCACAAGCGCCCCCGCCTCCAACACCCAGCCCGTTCTTGTGCACCCCAGCACAAACATGCGATAGCGGGGCCATTGCCAATCCTTAAGGAAACGGTGCCGTGCGCGTTCTGTCCGATGCCTTCATTCCCGAACTGCCCAATCATTATGGCGGCAAGGTTCGGGACAACTATGATCTTCCGGATGGACGGCGGATCATCATCGCCACCGATCGCCTGAGCGCCTTCGATCGTATCCTCACCGCGATTCCGGACAAAGGGCACGTTCTCACTCAGACTGCCCGCTACTGGTTCGAGGCGACCTCGGACATATGTCCCAACCATGTGATCGCCTACCCAGATCCGAACGTGGTGATCGGCAGGCGTCTCGACATTCTGCCGGTCGAGGTGGTCGTGCGGGGCTATCTCGCCGGAACGACGGGCACGTCGCTGTTGACCCTCTACAAGCAGGAGGAGCGACAGATGTACGGTCTGAAGCTGCCTGACGGATTGCGCGACAACCAGGCGCTTCCCGAACCAGTCATCACGCCGACCAGCAAGGCCTTCGACGGCGGCCATGACGAACCGCTGACCCCTGAGGAGATCCTCGACCGCGGCTTGCTGACGGCTGCGCAATGGCAGACACTTTCCTCCTATGCACTGTCGCTGTTTTCGCGCGGGCAGCAGCTGGCGGCCCGGCATGGTCTGATCCTCGTCGATACCAAGTATGAGTTCGGCACGGACGGCGACGGCAATATCGTCCTGGCCGACGAGATTCACACGCCGGACAGCAGCCGGTACTGGATCGCCGACGGCTACCTGGAGGCATTCGAGAGCGGTACGAGGCCAAAAAGCTTCGACAAGGATTTTGTGCGCGCCTGGGTGGTCGAGCGCTGCAACCCCTACAAGGACGAGATTCCTCCCATCCCGCCCGAACTGATCGAAGAGACGGCAAGGGTCTATCGCACAGCCTACGAAACCATCACTGGCGAAACGTTCCGGCCCGACACCCATGGGAAAACGGTCCTTGATCGCATCCGGATGAACCTTAAGCCCTTTTTCGCGGCGACCTAGATGACGCCCGGGAGCACTGCAGAGGTGAATGTACGGAGGCCGAGGCGAAAGGCCCAGGAAACGCGCGAGGACATCCTCAACACCGCCGAAGCCCTGTTTCGCACCCGCGGCATTGCGAAGTCCGCCATCGCCGACATTGCCCAGGCACTGTCCATGTCACCCGCCAATGTATTCAAGCATTTCCATTCCAAGACAACTTTGATCGACGCCATCTGCGATCGTCACATCCGGCGCATGATCGAGCGCCTGGCAACGCTCGACGAACCGGCACCTGCTCCGAAGAGGCTGGAGATCGTCGTATGTAAGCTTATGGAAGCGCATCTACGGGATATTCGCGAGAACCCCTTCTTTCTCGAAATGATCCTGTTGATGTCGGAAACGGACCTTCCCAGCGGGCAGCACTACAAGGATCTGCTGGACGACCTGTTCGATGACCTGATCCGGCAGGGGATCGCCGCCGGAGATTATCAATGCGCAGACGTGAAAGGCACAAGCCGTCATGTCGCGGCGGCTTTTGCAAGCGTGCTGCACCCGGTCTTCCTGGCCAAGGAGGAGGAGAACGTGCTTCGCGAACGATGCGCAGGGCTCTCCAAGCTGATCAATGCTGCACTGCAGAAGCCGCTTGTAAAGTGACGGTTTATCATTTACGTCACTTCTCGCCCAAAATGCAGCTGCCAAGCCGGCGGACGCAACCACGGACTCCTCTGCCGTTTGGGAAGATTTGACCAACTTCTCTCCCCAGCCTCACCCTTTGCGGTCGGGGCGTGATCAACTCAGACGCCTTGCTTGGATGCTGCCATGAATGCACGCAAACTGATTTTCCCCATCCTGCTTTCCGCGGCTCTTACCGCTTGCAGCGATTCCGGCCCGCAGTCTACGCAGGAGGCGGCCAGCAGCACTCCACAGCGACCGCCCCAACCGGTCAGCATCGTGATCATGAAAAAGACGGAGCAGCCGATCACCACCGTCCTGCCCGGTCGCGCCTCGGCATTCCAGATCGCCGATATCCGCCCACGTGTTACCGGGGAGATCAAGGAAATCGCCTTCAGGCAGGGAGGCGAGGTCAAGGCTGGCGAACTTCTCTACAAGATAGAAGACAGCACCTACGCCGCCGAAGTGGCGGAAGCACGTGCGAGCGTATCCAAGGCAGAGGCGAGTGTCCCCAGCGCCGAGGCAAACCTCGCGCGCTACGAGAGATTGGTCAACAGCGGAGCGACGCAGATCGAATACGAGAACGCGCGCGTCACCCTTCTGCAGGCCCAAGCCGACGTGGAGCAGGCAAAGGCCTCCCTGAGGGCCGCCGAGATCAACCTCGCTCTGACCGAGATCCGCGCGCCCTTTGACGGGGTGACATCGATCTCGAACGTCAGTATCGGCAACATCGTCACCGCCAACCAGACCACAGCGCTTACGACGCTTCGGCAACTGGATCCGATCTATATCGATCTCACCGAATCAAGCACGAACCTTCTCGAGCTGCGTGCCGCCATGGCGTCCGGCCGCTTGAGCGGCGATCCCAGCGAGGCAGACATCGTCGTGATGCTGGAGGATGGGACGCGGTATCCGGGCGCCGGCAAGCTGGACATGTCCGAAATGGCTGTGAGCGAGACCACCGGCACCTACCAGATCCGCGTGCGGTTCGATAATCCTCAGAACATCATTCTGCCGGGCATGTATGTGCGCGCCACGGTGATGCTCGGCAACGAGACCGGCTACCTCATCCCGCAGCGGGCGGCAACGCGCAATGCCCGCGGGGAGCTTTCCGCCAAATTCGTGACGGCCGACAACAAGGTGGAGACCCGCACCTTTCCGAGCAGCAATGTGTCGGGCAACAACTGGCTGGTGACCGAAGGTATCGCCGATGGCGACCGATTGATCGTGGATGGGTTCCAATGGATCGCCGACGGCGCGACCGTGCAACCGGCGGAGGCAACGGTCGACGAC